>NZ_JBHWIJ010000069.1:22553-32060 GCF_042732255.1 Kitasatospora sp. NPDC059803
GGCGCCAGCCCCCGCCCCCCGCCGCCCCCCCCCCCCCCCCCCCCCCCCCCCCCCGCGCCCGCCCGCGGCGGGGCCGCCCCCCCCCCCCCCCCCGCCCCCCCCGGGCGCGCCGCGCGCCCCCCCCACCGCACGCCCGCGCTGCGTACCTCGGTGGTGTGGGAGGGTGTCCCCGCCCCCCTCCAGGTCGTGCGCCGCGGCGTCCGCCTGCCGGTGACCCACCTGGACCTGCGGGCGGTCGACCCGGGCGAGCGCGCCGACCGGCTGGCCCGGCTGCGCGCGGACGACCTCGCCCACGGGCTGGACCTCGCCACGGCGCCGCTCACCCGGCTCACCCTGGTCCGGCTGCCCGAGGCCCGCCTGCACCTGCTGTGGACCTCCCACCACCTGATCCTGGACGGCTGGAGCCTGGCCCAGGTGCTCACCGACGTGTTCGAGGAGTACGCGGCCCTCACCACCGGGGGCGTGCCGGCACCGGCGGTGCGTCGGCCCTTCGCCGACTACGTGCACTGGCTGGCCGGTCAGGACGCCGCGGCCGCCCGCGCGCACTGGCGGGGCGTCCTGGACGGCTTCGCCACCGCCACCCCGCTGCCCGCCGACCGCGCCCGGCGCGAGGCCCACCGGGCCCGCTCGGCGCTCGCGCACACGGCCGGCCTGTCGCCGGAGGCCTCCGCGCGGCTGGCCCGCACCGCCCGGCGGGCCGGGCTCACCCTCGGCACCGTGGTGCAGGGCGCCTGGGCCCTGCTGCTCTCCCGGTACAGCGGCGAGCCGGACGTGCTGTTCGGGACGACCGTCTCCGGACGCCCCGACGAACTGCCCGGCGTCGAGTCGATGATCGGCATGTTCATCAACACCCTGCCCACCAGGGTCCTGGTCGACGGCGGCCGCACCGCCGCCGACTGGCTGCGCGACCTCCAGGAGGCCCAGGCCGAGGCCCGGCGCCACGCCGCCGTGTCCCTCGCCGAACTCACCGCCTTCAGCGGCGTGCCGTCCGGCGGCACGCTGTTCGACAGCATCGTCGCCTTCGAGAACTACCCCTTCGACGACGCCCGCACGGCCGGCAGCGGGGTGCGCCTGGTGGAGGTCACCTCCCGGGACGCCACCAACTACCCGCTCGTCCTGCGCGCCTACCAGGGCGGGCACTTCGGCTTCGACCTCGCCTACGACCCGGAGCTGTTCGACGCCGCGACGGTCCGCACCCTCGCCGACCGGCTCTGCCTGCTGCTCACCGACCTGGCCGCCGGACTGGACCGGCCGCTGCGCGCCCTGGAGTGGACGACCGCGCAGGAGCGGCGGCAACTGACCGACTGGGACGGCACCGCGCACGGCCGCCCCGACCGGACCCTGGTCGACCTCTTCGAGGCGCAGGCCGCCCGCACCCCGCACGCCGAGGCCGTCACCTGCGGCGACGAGCACCTCGACTACGCCGCCCTGGACGCGCGGGCCGGCCGGCTCGCCCACCGGCTGGCCGGACTCGGCGCCGGGCCCGAGCGGTTCGTGGCCCTCGCGCTGCCCCGCACGGCCGACCTGGTCGTGGCCGTCCTCGCCGTCCTCAAGACGGGCGCGGCCTACCTGCCGCTCGACCCGGGCCTGCCGGCCGAGCGCCGAGCCCAACTGCTGGGCGACGCCGCACCGGTGGCCCTGGTGACCCACGGACCCGGCGGGCCGCCCGAGAGCTTCGAGCACGGGGTGCCCGTCCTCTCCCTCGCCGACCCGCAACTGCGCGCCGACCTGGCCCGGGGCCCGGCCGCCCCGCTCGCCGCCCGGCACCGCCCGCTGCCCGACAGCCCCGCCTACGCCATCTTCACCTCCGGCTCCACCGGCCGCCCCAAGGGCGTCGTGGTGCCGCACGCCAACGTGGTGCGGCTGTTCGAGCAGACCAGGGGCGTGTTCGGCTTCGGCGCCGAGGACGTCTGGACGCTGTTCCACTCCTACACCTTCGACTTCTCGGTCTGGGAGCTGTGGGGCCCGCTGCTGCACGGCGGCCGGCTCGTCGTCGTGCCCGAGGACACCGCCCGCTCCCCGGAGGACTTCCTGCGGCTGCTCGTGGACGAAGGCGTCACCGTCCTCAACCAGACCCCGTCCGCCTTCCACCCGCTGGCCCGCGCCGACGCCGAACACCCGGAGCTCTCCCGCCGGCTGGCGCTGCGCACGGTGGTCTTCGGCGGCGAGGCCCTGGACGCAGGCCGCCTCGCCGACTGGTACGACCGCCACCCGCAGGACGCGCCGCGCCTGGTGAACATGTACGGCATCACCGAGACGACCGTGCACGTCACCCAGGCCCCGCTGGAGCGCGCGACCGCCGCCGCCGGCGGCCCTGCACCGATCGGCACCGGCCTCCCGGACCTGCGGCTGTACGTCCTCGACGCCGACCTGGCCCCGGTGCCCCCGGGCGCCGTGGGCGAGCTGTACGTGGCCGGGGAGGGCCTGGCCCGCGGCTACCTCAACCGGCCCGGCCTGACCGCCACCCGCTTCCTCGCCGACCCCTTCGGCGCCCCGGGCACCCGGATGTACCGCACCGGCGACCGGGCGCGCCGGCAGGCCGACGGCACCCTGCGCTACCTGGGCCGCGCCGACCAGCAGGTCAAGATCCGCGGCTACCGGATCGAACCCGGCGAGATCGAGGCCGCCCTCCAGACCCACCCGGGCGTGGGCGCCGCCACCGTGGGCGTGTACCAGGACGCCTCCGGCACCCGCCGGCTGGTCGCCCACGTCGTCGCCGGTCCGGGCGCGGCCCACCCCCCGGCCGCCGCCGACCTGCGCGCCCACCTCGAACGGCTGCTGCCCGCCTACCTGGTGCCCGCCGCGTACGTCCCGCTGGCGGCCCTGCCGCTCACCCCCAACGGCAAGCTCGACCGGCGCGCGCTGCCCGTGCCCGGCCCGGCGGGCTTCGCAGCCGGCCGGCAGCGCACCGCGCCCCGCACCCGTGCCGAGCGGCTGGTCGCCGCGGCCTGGACGGAGGTCCTGGACACCGGGGAGATCGGCGCCGAGGACGACTTCTTCGCCCTGGGCGGCGACTCCATCCTCGCCGTCCGGGTCACCGCCCGGCTGCGCGCGGCCTTCGGGTCGGCGGACCTCTCGCCCCGGCTGCTGTTCACCCACCCGGTGCTGGCGGACCTGGCCGAGGCCCTCGGTTCGCCCGGCGGGCCGGGCGCTGCGGACGACCCGTCGGCCCTGGTCATCCCGGCCGCGGACCCGGCGGCCGAGCCGCCGCTGTCGTACGCCCAGCAGCGGCTCTGGTTCCTCGACCGGTTCGAGCCGGGCAGCACCGAGTACACCTCGCTCTCCGTGCTGCGCCTGCGCGGCGAGCTCGACCGGGCCGCGCTGGGCACCGCCCTGGACGCCCTGGTCGCCCGGCACGAGGCGCTGCGGACCACCTTCGCCGAGCGGGACGGCCGCGCCCGGCAGGTGGTGCGCCCGCCGCAGCCGGTCGAGCTGCCGTGCGAGGACCTCGCCGGGGCGCCCCCGGCGGCCCTGGACGCACTGCTGGAGCGGATCGCCGCCACCCCGTTCGACCTGGCCACCGGGCCCCTGCTGCGGGCCCGGCTGGTCCGGACGGCCGCGGACGAGCACGTGCTCGCGCTGGCCGTGCACCACATCGCCACCGACGGCTGGTCGATGGGCGTCCTGGGCCGCGACCTGGGCGAGCTGTACGCGGCGGCCCGCGAGGGGCGCCCGCCACGGCTGCCCGCGCTGCCCGTGCGCTACACCGACTACGCGTCCTGGCAGCGCGCGCGCACCGACCTCGCCGAGGCGGACCTCGCCCACTGGCGCCGGGCCCTGGACGGCCTGACCCCGCTGGAGCTGCCCACCGACCGGCCGCGCCCGGCCGTGCGCACCCGGGACGGCGCGCTGGTCGCCTTCACCCTGCCCGCCGGGCTGACCGCGCGGCTGCGCGAACGGGGCCGGGAGGTCGACGGCACCCTCTACACCACGCTCCTGGCGGCCTGCCAGGTCCTGCTCGCCCGCTGGTCCGGGCAGCAGGACATCGCGGTCGGCACCGTCACCTCGGGCCGCGAGCAGGGCGAACTCCACGACGTGGTCGGCATGTTCGTCAACACCCTGGTGCTGCGCGGCGCCGTCCGGCCGGAGCTGTCGTTCCGCGAACTGCTGGCTGCCGCCCACGGCACCGTCCTGGAGGCGCTCGCCCACCAGGAGGTGCCCTTCGAACGGCTGGTGGACGCCCTCCAGCCGGAGCGCGACACCAGCCGCACGCCGCTCTTCCAGGTCATGGTGGCCCTGCACAACCTCGGCGCCGAGGTGCCGCGGCTGCCTGGCCTGACGGTGGAGCCGGTCACCCCGCCCGTCCACGGCGCCACCTTCGACCTCTCCTTCGACTTCGTCGAGCGCGACGGCGGCCTGACCGGCTACCTGGAGTACAACACCGGGCTGTTCGACGCGCGGACGGCCGAGCACCTGGCCGGCCGGCTGGGCACCCTGCTGGAGGCCGTGGCCGAGGCGCCGGAGACGGCCGTCGGGGCGCTGCCGCTGATGACCGCCGACGAACGCCGCCGGGTGCTGCGGCAGGGGCGGGGCGCGCCGCTGCCCGCGCCGGACACCACCTTCCCCGCCCTGTTCGAGGCGCAGGCCGCCCGCACCCCGGACGCCACCGCCCTGGTCGCCCGGGACGCCACGCTCGACTTCGCCGCCCTCAACGCGCGGGCCAACCGGCTCGCCCGCCACCTCGCCGCCCTCGGCGCCGGCCCGGAACAGGTGGTCGCGGTCCGGCTGCCGCGCACCTCGGACCTGCTGGTCGCGCTGTTCGCGGTGCTCAAGGCGGGCGCCGCCCTGCTCTTCGTCGACCCTGACCTGCCCGAGGAGCGGGCCGCCCTCCTCCTCGACGACACCCGGCCCCGGGTGGTGCTGACCGGGCAGGCCCTGCGCGAGGTGCCGTGGGCGGCGCTGCCCGCCCACGACCTGACCGACGCCGAGCGGACCGCCCCCCTGCTGCCGCAGCACGCCGCCTACCTCGTCCACACCTCCGGCTCGACCGGCCGCCCCAAGGGCGTCGTCGTCGAGCACCGCCAGCTGGTCAACCTCTGCCGGGACCACCAGGAAGGCCTGGTCGCGCCGCACACCGCCGACGGGACGCGGCTGCGGGCCGCGCTCAGCGCCTCCTTCTCCTTCGACACCAGCTGGGAGGGCCCGCTGCTGCTCGCACTGGGCCAGGAGCTCCACCTGATCGACGAGGACGTCCGGCTGGACCCGCAGGCGTTCTGCGCCCAGGTCGTCGACCGCCGCCTGGACCTGGTCAACGTCACCCCCTCCTTCCTGCGCGAACTCACCGCCGCCGGACTGCTCGCCCCCGGCCCGCACCACCCGCGCCTGCTGCTGGTCGGCGGCGAGGCCGTCCCCGCCGCCACCTGGCGGGAGCTGTGCGCGGCGCACGCGGACCTCGGCGTCACCGCCTACAACATGTACGGGCCCACCGAGTGCACCGTCGACGCCGCCTACGCCCGGTGCGCGGACCACCCCGAGCGCCCCGTCATCGGCCGCCCCGGCCGCAACCTGGGCGCCTACCTGCTCGACGGCGCCCTGCGGCCGGTGCCGCCCGGCATGCCGGGGGAGCTGTACCTGGCGGGGGAGCAGGTCGCCCGCGGCTACCTGAACCGGCCCGGACTGACGGCCGCCCGCTTCCTCGCCGACCCCTACGGCCCGCCCGGGGCCCGGATGTACCGCACCGGCGACCTGGCCCGCTGGGACGCGAACGGGCAACTGGAGTTCCGGGGCCGCGCCGACGAACAGGTCAAGGTCCGCGGGTTCCGGATCGAGCCCGGGGAGGTGGAGGCCGCCCTGCTCGCCCACCCGGACGTCGCCGACTGCGCGGTCGCCGCGCGCGAGCACGCCGGCCGTACGGTGCTCGTCGGCTACCCGGTGCCCGCCGGCCGCCGCGTGCCGACCGCCGAGGAACTGCGGACCTGGCTGCGGCGGACGCTGCCCGACCACCTGGTGCCCGCCGCGTTCGTCCCGCTGGCCCGAATACCCCGGACGGCCGGCGGCAAGACCGACCGGCGCGCGCTGCCCGCGCCGCCCGCCCAGCCCGACCGCACCACCCCGTACGTCGCGCCGCGGCCCGGTGCCGAGGAACGGCTCGCCGCGATCTGGGCCGAGGTGCTGGGCGTGGAGCGCGTCGGCACCCGGGACAACTTCTTCGCGCTCGGCGGCGACTCCATCCTCAGCATCCAGATCGTCTCCCGCGCCCGCGCCGCCGGGCTCGCCCTCACCACCAAGGACGTCTTCCGCCACCAGAACATCGCCGAACTCGCGCTGTGCGCAGGAGATCCGGCAGAGCATCAGATAGTCGGCGAAGCCGAGCCCGGCGAGGCGCCGCTCACCCCGATCCAGCACTGGTACCTCGACGGCCGCCGCCCCGGCGACGCCCTGCGCTTCACCATGACCCAGCGCCTGGAACTGGCCCCCGGCACCGATCCGGCGGCCCTGCGCCGGGCGGTGCTGGCCCTGGTGGAGCACCACGCGGCCCTGCGCACCCGCTTCCACCGCACCGAGGCCGGCTGGCGCCAGGAGGTGCTTCCCCAGGGGGCGGACGGCGTCTTCACCCACCACGACGTCACCGGCCATGACGTGGAAGCGCAGGTCCAGCGGGCCACCGACGAGGCCCAGCGCTCCCTCGACCCCGTCGAGGGCCGCGTGCTGCGCGCCCTGTTCTTCGACCGCGGCCCCCGGCAGCCGGGCCAACTCGTCCTCACCGTCCACCACCTGGCCGTGGACGGCGTCTCCTGGCGCATCCTGCTGGCCGACCTCGAAGCGGCGTACCGCACGGCCCGCGCCGGAGCCCCCGTCGCCCTGCCGCCGACCGGCACGTCCTACGGCCGCTGGGCCACCCGGCTGGAGCGGCACACCCGCGCCGGCGCCCTGGACGGCGACCTCGGCCACTGGACGCGCACCGGCGCGGCCCCGGCCGACCTGCCCGCCGGCCGCCCCGCCCCCAACACCCCCGTCTCCAACACCCACGCCACCGCCGCCACCGTCCAGGTGACGCTGGACGAGCGGACCACCGAGGCGCTGCTGCGCCGCGTCCCCGAGGTCTACCGCACCCAGGTCAACGACGTCCTGCTCAGCGCCCTGGGCCGCACCCTGGCCCGCTGGTGCGGCCGGGACACCGTGCTGGTCGGAGTGGAGGGGCACGGCCGCGAGGACCTCTTCGAGGACCTGGACCTCTCCCGGACGGTGGGCTGGTTCACCGCCGAGTTCCCGCTCGCCCTGCGCGTCGACCCCGACGCCGGGTGGCACGACACCCTGCGCTCGGTCAAGGAGCAGCTGCGCGCCGTCCCGCTGCGCGGACTCAGCCACGGCGCGCTGCGCCACCTGCGGCCGGACGGCCCGCTGACCGGCGCGGCGGCGCCGCAGGTCGGCTTCAACTACCACGGCCGGTGGGACACCCGCGGCGGCGCCGACGGCCTGGTCCGCGGCGCGCTGCCCCCGGCCGGTCGCGACACCGACCCCGACGAGCCCCGCCCCTACCTGCTGGACATCACGGGCGCGGTCCAGGACGGCCGCCTCGAACTGGCGTGGACCTACCCCGCCGCCGTCTACGACGAGGCGACCGTCCGCGGGCTCGCCGAGGAGATGGGCGCCGCGCTGCACGAGCTGGCCGCGCACTGCGCCCGCCCGGACGCCGGCGGCCGCACCCCGTCGGACTTCCCGCTCGCCGGCCTCGACCAGGACCGGCTGGACCGGCTCGTCGGCGACGGGCGCGAGACCGACGACGTGCTGCCGCTGACGCCGCTGCAGTCCGGCATGCTCTTCCACGGGCTCGTCGACGCCGACGGCGCCTACGTCGACCGGATCGCGGTGCGCCTGGCCGGCGTCGCCGACCCGCGGGCCTTCGCCGAGGCCTGGCAGCTGGTCGCCGACCGTACCCCGGCACTGCGTTCCAGCGTTCACTGGCGCGGCCTGCCGCACCCCGTCCAGGTGGTCGCCCGGCACGCCGCACTGCCCGTCCGCCACCTCGACTGGCGCGACCTGGCGCCCGGGCAGCGCGCCGACCGGACGGAGCGGCTGCTCGCCGAGGAGCGCGCCGCCGGGATGGACCTCGCCACCGCGCCGCTCACCCGGCTGACCCTGGCCGCGCTGCCCGGCGACGAGGTCCTGCTGCTGTGGTCCACCCACCACCTGATCCTGGACGGCTGGAGCACCGGGCAGCTGCTCACCGAGGTGTGCGAGGAGTACGCCGCGCTGACCGGCGGCCCGCAGGCGCCCCGGCCGGTCCGACGGCCGTTCGCCGACTTCCTGGGCTGGCTGCACGACCAGGACGAGGAGGCGGCCGAGGCCCACTGGCGCGGCCTGCTGGCCGGATTCACCGGCCGGACCCCGCTGCCGTACGACCGCCCGCCGACCCGGGCCCACCGCGCCCGCTCCAGCGCCGCCGCCCACCGCGAACTGGACGAGACGCTCTCCCGGCGGCTGCGCGAGAACGCCGCCGCTGCCGGACTGACCGTCAACACCGTGGTGGAGGGCGCCTGGGCGCTGCTGCTGGCCCGCTACAGCGGCGGCGACGACGTGGTCTTCGGCACCACCGTGTCAGGGCGCCCGGCCGAACTGCCCGGCGTCGAGTCGATGATCGGCCTGTTCATCAACACCGTGCCGACCAGGGTCCCGATCCCCTCGGGCGGTGTGCTGCCCTGGCTGCGGGAGCTCCAGGAACGCCAGAGCGACGGCCGCCGCTTCGACCACCTGGCCCTGCCGCGTGTCCAGGCCCTGAGCGACCTGCCCACCGGGGAGCCGCTGTTCGACAGCATGGCGGTCTTCGAGAACTACCCCGTCGACGAGTCGGCCGCCGACCGGACCGGGGTGCGGGTGGTCGAGGTGCGCGCCGACGACGCCACCACCTTCCCCTGGTGCCTGCGCGCCCACCTGGCCGAGCGGCTCGGCTTCGACCTGGCCTACGACCCCGCGCTCTTCGACCACCGGACGGCCCACGGCGCGGCCGACCGCCTGGTCCTGCTGCTCACCGCCCTCGCCGACGGCCTCGACGGCGACCTCGCCGAGCTGGACCAGCTCACCCCCGCCGACCGGGAGCAGCTGGCCTCCTGGCACGGCACCGCCCGCCCGGCGGCGCCGCGCAGCCCGCTCCAGGTCTTCGCCGAGCAGGCCAGGCGCACCCCGGGCGCGCCCGCCGTGCGCGACGGCGACCGCGAACTGACCTACCGCCAGCTCGACGACTGGTCCGACCGCCTGGCGGCCCGGCTGCTGGCCGACGGCCTGGCCCCCGAAGGCCGGGTGGCGCTGCTGATGGACCGCTCCGCCGAACTCGTCGCCGCCCAGCTGGCCGTCCTCAAGGCGGGCGGCGCCTACCTGCCCGTCGACCTCCGGGCCCCCGAGGAGCGCCGCCGCGCGCTGCTCGACCAGGTCGGCGCCGCCCGGGGGGGCGCCGCCCGGGACGGGCGCGCCCGGGCCCGCCGGGCGCGGCCCGACCGCGTGCCGCTGTCGTACGCGCAGCGGCGGCTGTGGTTCGTCGACCAACTGGAGGGCGCCAGCGCGATGTACCAC
>NZ_JBHWIJ010000070.1:0-3932 GCF_042732255.1 Kitasatospora sp. NPDC059803
GGGGCCCACCACCGACACCCCCGAGCGGGCCAGGGCGTGGGCGACCAGGGTGACGGGCCCGGCGCCCTCGTGGGCGCGGGCGGGGGCCAGCCGGTTGGCCGGGGCGTTCAGCTCCGCGAAGGTCAGCGACTCGGGGCCGCAGACCAGGGCGACGGCCCCGGGGGTGCGCGCGGCCTGCTCCTCGAACACCGTCAGGTAGGGCGCGCCGGCGTCCGGCAGCGCCGTGTCGTTCCATGCGGCGAGAGCGTCCCGCTCGGCCTCGCCGAGCACCTCCAGGGCGGCGACCGGGCGCTCGGGGTCCTCGACCGCCTGGCGCAGGATCAGCTCCAGGGCGGTGGCGAGCCGCCGGACCGTCTCCCGGTCGAACAGGTCGGTCGCGTACTCCAGGCCGCCGCTCAGCCCGGCCGGGGAGCCGTCGGCGGCGAGCCGCTCGACCAGGCTGAGGGTGAGGTCGAAGGTCGCGGTGCCGAAGTCGACCGGCTCCTCGGTCACGGTGACGCCGGGCAGGTCCGGCCCGTCCTCGGGGGTGCCTGCGAAGGCCAGCATCACCTGGAACAGGGGGTGCCGGGCCAGTGACCGGGCCGGGTTCAGCTCCTCGACCAGCGACTCGAACGGCGTGTCCTGGTGCTCGTACGCCGCCACGTCGGTGTCGCGGACGCGGTGCAGCAGTTCGGCGAAGCTGGGGCGGCCGGAGACGTCGGTGCGCAGCACCAGGGTGTTGGCGAAGTAGCCGACCAGGTCGGTGACGGCCTCGTCGAGACGGCCGGCCACCGGGGTGCCGATCGGCAGGTCGGTGCCGGCGCCGAAGCGGTGCAGCAGGGTGGCGTAGGCGGCCTGGAGGACCATGAACAGCGTGGCGCCGTGCTCGACGGCGAGGGCGCCGAGGCGTGCGTGCAGTTCGGCGTCGAGCTCCAGCGGGAGGACGGTCCCGCGGTGGCTGGCGACCGGGGGCCGGGGCCGGTCGAGCGGCAGCGGCAGCTCCTCCGGCAGGCCGGCCAGCGCGTCGCGCCAGTAGGCGAGTTGGCGGGCGGCCAGGCTCTGCGGGTCGTCCTCGTCACCGAGCAGGGCGTGCTGCCAGAGCGCGTGGTCGGCGTACTGGACGGGCAGCGGCTCCCAGCCGGGGGCGCGGCCGGCGAGCCGGGCCCGGTAGGCGTCGGTGAGGTCGCGGTAGAGCGGGCCCAGCGAGGCGCCGTCCCCGGCGATGTGGTGCAGGACGAGGACCAGGACGTGCTCGTCCGAGCCCTCGGGCCGCAGGTAGGCGTGCAGGGGCAGGTCGGCGGCCAGGTCGAAGGTGTGGCGGGCGAGTTCGTCCACCGGCCGGTCGGTGGTGGTGAGCAGCGGGGCGGTCGGCCCGTCGAGGACGTGCTGGTACGGGACGCCGTCCTGTTCGCCGAAGACGGTGCGCAGGGCCTCGTGCCGCCGGACGGTGTCGCCGAGGGCGTCCGCGAGGACGGCGGGGTCGAGCGGGCCGCGCAGCCGCAGGGCGAGGGTCACGTTGTAGGTGCTGGCGGGGCCGTCCGCCTGGGCGAGGAACCAGAGGCGGCGCTGGGCGAAGGAGAGCGGCACCCGGTCGGGCCGGGGGCCGGGCCGCAGCGCCGGGCGGGCCGGGGCGGGCGCGTCGGCCGCGCGGTCGGCGAGCCGGTCGGTGAGCCCGGCGACGGTGGGGGCCTGGAAGAGGTCGCCGATGGCGAGTTCGATGCCGAGTTCGGCGCGGGCCCGCCCGGTGAGGCGGGTGGCGAGCAGCGAATGCCCGCCGAGCGCGAAGAAGTCGTCGTCGATGGTGATGTCGTCGATGCCGAGCAGGTCGCCGAAGAGCTCGCACAGCGCCCGTTCGCGCTCGTCGCGGGGCTCGCGGCCGGTGCCGTCGGCGGCGACGTCCGGGGCGGGCAGGGCCCGGCGGTCGACCTTGCCGTTGGCGTTGAGCGGCAGGGCGTCGAGCAGGACGACGGCGGCGGGGACCATGTAGCCGGGCAGCGTGGTGCCGGCGAAGGTGCGCAGCTCGGCCGGGGTGAGCGAGGCGTCGGCGGTGCAGTAGGCGACCAGCCGGGTGTCGCCGGGGCGGTCCTCGCGGGCGATCACGATGACCTGGCGCACGGCGGGGTGGCGGGAGAGCGTCGCCTCGATCTCGCCGAGTTCGATCCGGAAGCCGCGCAGCTTGACCTGTCCGTCGATCCGGCCGAGGAACTCCACGGCGCCGTCGGCGCGCAGCCGCACCAGGTCGCCGGTGCGGTACATCCTCTCCCCGGGCGCGTACGGGCAGGCGACGAACCGTTCGGCGGTCAGGGCCGGCCGGTTCAGGTAGCCGCGGGCCAGGCCGGCACCGGCGATGTACAGCTCTCCCGGGACGCCGGGCGGGACGGGGCCCAGCCGGGCGTCGAGGACGTAGCTGCGCATGGCGTCGAGCGGGCCGCCGATCGGCACCCGGGGGCCGTCGAGGTCCGCGTGGACGAGCGGGTGGTGGGTCGCGAAGGTGGTGGTCTCGGTGGGCCCGTAGACGTGGGCGAGCAGCAGGTCGGGGCGCGCCCCGCGCCCGCCCCCCCTGCGGGCGCCCCCGCCCCCCTCGCCGCCGGTGCAGACGACCCGCAGGGCGGCGAAGGTCTGCGGGGCCTGCTCGGCGACGAGGTCGAACAGGGCCTTGGTGAGGAAGACGGCGGTGACGCCGTGGCGGGTGGTGACGGCGTGCAGGGAGGTGGCGTCGAGGGCGCCGGGCGGGGCGACCACGACGGTGCCGCCGGCCAGCAGGGGCGTCCAGATCTCGTAGGTGGCGGCGTCGAAGGCGTGCGGGGAGTGCAGCAGGACCCGCTCGTGCCGGCCGTCCTGCCAGCGCCGGTCGGCGGCGAGGTCGAGGACGTCGCGGTGGCGGACGGCGACGCCCTTGGGGCGGCCGGTGGAGCCGGAGGTGTACATCGCGTAGGCAAGCTGGTCCGGGTGGACGGGCACGCCGGGGCGGTGGGCGGGGGCGGCCGCCTCGTCGCCGGGGCGGACCACCACGGCCCGGTGCGGGAAGCCCGGGTCGGCGCGGTCGGTGAGCAGCACGGGGGCGCCGGTGTCGGCGAGCACGTCGGTCATCCGCTCGGGCGGCAGGCCGGGGTGCATGGGCACGTAGCAGCCGCCGGCCTTGAGGATCGCCAGGGTGGCGACGACGACCTCGACGGAGCGCTCCATCAGCATCGCGACGGGGGTCTCGGTGCCGACGCCGAGGGCGATCAGGTGGTGGGCGAGGCGGTTGGCCCGGGCGTCGAGTTCGGCGTAGTCGAGGGTGCCGCCGTCGTGGGCGAGGGCGGTGGTGTGCGGGGTGCGGTCGGCCTGGCGCTCGAAGGACTCGGCGAGGGTGCCGGGCCGGGCCGGGGCGCCGGTGGCGTTCCACTCGGTGAGGATGCGGGTGCGCTCGTCGGGGGCGAGGACGTCGAGGGTGCCGATGGGGGCGTGCGGGTCGGCGGCGGCACCGGTCAGCAGCAGGCCTAGCCGGGCGGCCAGGGCGGCGACGGTGGCGTGGTCGTAGAGGTCGGCGGCGTACTCGATCGAGCCGGTGAGCCCGGCGGGGGCGCCGTCGGGTCCGTGGCATTCGGCGATGCCGATGTTGAGGTCGAACTTGGCGACCCGCAGGCCGATCGGCTCGGGCGCGGACTCCAGCCCGGGCAGGTCGAGTTCGGCGTCCTGCCCGTGGTTCTGGAGCACCAGCAGGGTCTGGAACAGCGGGTGGCGGCCGAGGGCGCGGGTCGGGTTGAGCTCCTCGACGAGGCGCTCGAAGGGGATGTCCTGGTGGGCGAAGGCGTCGAGCTGGGCCTCCCGGACGCGGCCGAGCAGCTCGGCGAAGCTCGGGTCGCCGGACGTGTCGGCGCGCAGCACCAGCGAATTGACGAAGAAGCCGACCAAGTCGTCCAGGGCCTCGTCGGCGCGGCCGGCGAGGCCGGTGCCGAGCGGGGTGTGGG
>NZ_JBHWIJ010000070.1:3942-25007 GCF_042732255.1 Kitasatospora sp. NPDC059803
GGCCGGAGGTGAGCGCGGCCACCACCTGCGATTAGTCCATGACGCCCCGCAAGTGGAGCAGCGGCTGCTGGGGGGGCCCGGGGCGGCCGGTGCCGAGCGGGATGTCGGTGCCGGCGCCGAGCCTGGTGAACAGTGCGGCCAGGCCGGCCTGGAGGACGGTGAACAGGGTGGTGCGGTGCGTCCGGGCGAGGCCGAGCAGGGCGGTGTGCAGGTCGGCGTCCCAGGCGAGGTCGACGGAGTCGGCGGCGCCGGTGGGGGTGGGCGGTCGGGGGCGGTCCGTCGGCAGCTCCAGTTCCTCCGGGAGTCCGGCCAGGGCGGTTCGCCAGTGGTCGAGTTGGCGGGCGAGCAGGCTCTCGGGGTCGCGCTCGTCGCCGAGCAGGTCGCGCTGCCAGAGCGCGTAGTCGGCGTACTGGACGGGCAGCGGCTCCCAGTCGGGGGCGCGGCTGGCGAGCCGGGCCCGGTAGGCGGTGGCGAGGTCGCGCAGCAGCGGGCCGAGCGACCAGCCGTCGCCGGCGATGTGGTGCAGGACGACGAGCAGCACGTGCTCGGTCGGAGCGAGAGTGAACACCGTGACCCGGATGGGCAGTTCGCGGCTCAGCTCGAAGGTCTCGGCGGAGGCCGCGTCCCGGCGGGCGGGGTAGTCGTCCGGTGCGCAGTCCACGACCAGGAAGCGCGGCTGCGCCTCCTCGGCCGGCAGGATCTGCTGCACCGGGACTCCCCCGTCCACCGGGAACACCGTACGCAGGGCCTCGTGCCGGGCGACCACGTCCACCGTCGCGGCGCGCAGCGCGGCGGTGTCGAGCTCGCCGCGCAGGCGCAGGGCGAACGGAAGGTTGTACAGCGCGGTCGGCCCCTCGATCTGGTCGATCAGCCAGAGACGCTGCTGTGCGTACGAAACCGGGATCACGGTGCTTCCTCTACTCACGTCACGGCACGGGGTGTTCGAAACCAGCGGTCAGGCGGAGGCCAGGGTGGGCCGGACGCTGGGCCGGCAGTCCAGGACGTCCAGGGGCTGCCCCATCGCGACGGCGATCCTGCGGTCGCCGCGGTACGGGTCCCGGCCGTGCGCGCACAGCACGTTGTCGACCAGCATCACGTCGCCGACCTGCCAGCGCTCGCGCACGGTCGCGGCGTGGTACGCCTCGTTGAGGGCGTCGACGTCGGCGCGCTCCAGCGGTTCGCCGTCCCCGAAGCCGGTGTTGAACGGGAAGCCGTCCGGGCCGAACTCGTCGGTCATCGCCTCGCGGATGTCCGGGTCGAGCGACCACTCGCTCCAGAAGGCGAGGTGGTTGAACCAGACCTCCTCGCCGGTCGCCGGGTGGTGGATGGTGCCGGGGCGCAGCTGGCCGGTGCGCAGGTTGCCGTCCGGCAGCCACTCCCAGGTGATGCCGTTCTCCCGGCAGTAGGCCTCGACCGCGGCCCGGTCCTCGGTGGCGAAGGCGGTGCGCCAGCCGAGGGAGACGTAGTCCGAGTAGTTGCGGGTGAGTGTCCAGCCGGACGTCCGCATCCGCTCGACCAGGTGGGCGGGCAGGTGGTCGAGCACCTGGCGGCAGTCGGCGGTCGGGGTGGCGCCGCCCTCCTCGGGGGCGGTCAGGCAGGCGAAGAGCAGCCGGCCCGGGAAGGTGAGGGTGTAGCTGTTCTCGTTGTGCATCCGGATCGGCTGGGGCGACGGCAGGTCGGTGGAGGAGAAGACGCCGTTGCCGTAGTCGCTGCGCGGGGTGGCCTTCTCCCGGTAGGGGGTGCGCTCGGGGATGAGGACGTCGCGCACGGCGGCGACGTCCTCGGTGCTCGCGACCGGCAGGCCTCGCAGGAAGATCGTGCCGTGCCGGTGGAGGGCTTCGGTGAGCTCGGTCTCGTTCTCGCGCAGCCACGCGCCGGCCTCGCCGATGTCGGCGGTGCGCGGGGCGTGGGCGAGGGCCGGGCGGCCGGGGTTCAGTTCCCAGGTCAGCATGGTCGCGCTCACTGCCGGGCGAGGGAGGCGGTCAGGCTGGCGGGCCGGATGTCGGTCCAGTTGGCCTCGATGTGGTCGAGGCAGCCCTGGCGGGTGTCCTCGCCGTGGACGGTGGTCCAGCCGGCCGGCACGTCGATCCAGACCGGCCACAGCGAGTGCTGGTTCTCGTCGTTGACCAGCACCAGGTAGCCGGCGTTGTCGTCCTCGAACGGGTTGCTCATGGTGTCCTCCTTGGGTTGCTTCGAAGGTAGGGGCGGGCCGGGGGGCGCAACGGCAGGAGTCGCGGCAGGAACGCGGCAGTTCGACTCGGCCCCCGTCGGCGGTCCGCGGCGGGCAGGTTCAGCGCGGGGTGAGGCGGGCCGGTTCAGCGCGGGGTGAGGCGCACCGGGAAGTGGTCCAGGCCGAAGTTGATGATCGAGCGGTTGTGGACGACCGGCCCGGTCGGTTCGATCTCGGCGACGCGCTCCAGCATCGCCGTGAACAGGGCGCCGAGTTCGGCCTTGGCCAGCGGCGCGCCGATGCAGTAGTGGGCGCCGAGGCCGAGGGCGAGGTGCTTGTTGGGGGCGCGGTCGAGCAGGATCTCCTCGGGTCGGTCGAAGGCCTCCGGGTCGCGGTTGGCGGACCACACCCAGACCGCGACCCGGTCGCCGCGCCGGATGGTGCGGCCGTCGAGCTCGGTGTCGCGGCTCGCGGTGCGCAGGGTGTGCAGCCCGACGGACGTCCAGCGCAGGAGTTCGTCCAGCGCCGAGTCCATGCCGACCTCGCCCCGCTGCAACTGCCGCCACAGTTCCGGGTGCTGGACGAGGGTGTGCAGGCCCATGGCCGCGGTGTGGCGGACGGTCTGGACGCCGCCGACCACGATGTTGTCCAGGTTGAGGACGACGTCCTCGATCGGCAGCAGCTTGCCGCCGACCCGGTAGGTGGCCATCTTGCTGATCAGGTCGTCGCGCGGGTCGGTGCGGCGCAGCATCACCTGGTGCAGCAGGTAGGGGATGAGCTGCTGGTGGCCGGCCCGGCGCTCCTCGGGGGTGCGGCCGAGGAAGGCGACGTCGCAGACCCGCTCGACCATCTCGCGGTCCTTCTCGGGGACGTCCAGGAGGTCGCACATGACGGACAGCGGCAGGGCGGAGACGGCGTCGACGAGGTCGACCTCGCCCAGTTCGACGGCCCGGTCGACGATCGAGGCGGCGAGTTCGGTGATGCCGCGGGATGCTCCGCGCACCGGGCCGGGGGCGAAGAACGGGTTGGCGGGCGCGCGGAGTTCGCGGTGCCGGGGCGGGTCGGTGAGGGCCATCATCCGGCCGGATCCGACCGGGACGTTGCCTTCGCCGGCGCCGAGCAGCGAGCCCTGCTCGGAGCTGTAGAGCGTGGCGTTGCGCAGCACCTCCGCGGAGTGCCGGTAGGAGAGCACCGACCAGATCGGCCCGTCGTCGACGGTGTCGGTGCGGTGGACGGAGGCCTCCCGGCGCAGCTCCGCGACCAGGGCGGGGGTGTCGGGGCGGGCCCACAGGTCCGGGTCGGTGAGGTCGACCGGGGTGGTGGTCAGCATGGCTACTCCGTCGTGGACTGGTCGGCGGCGGCGCCGGCCCGGTGGCCCGGGCCCGGTCGCTCGATGAGGGAGGTCAGCAGGTCGACCGGGCCGGGCCCGTCGACGGTGGCGAGCAGGTGGCCGCCGGGGACGATGTGGTGGCCGCTGGCGCCGCGGGTGTGGACGGCCCAGCCCTGGAGTCCGGCGGAGGCGAGCATCGGGTCGTCGGCGCCGGCGACGGTGTGCAGGTCGGAGCCGATCGGCGGGTGCGGGCGGGGGCGGTAGGTGGCGACCACGGCCAGGTCGGTACGGATGCCCTGGAGCGCGTGCTCCTTCAACTCCTGGTCGCCCTCGATGAGTTCACCCATGCCGGCGAGGCGCAGCAGGTCGTCGGCGGTGTGCTGCGGGCGGTCCCGGCCGGCCCAGGTGGCGGGCGGCGAGGCGGAGGCGGCGACCACGAGTTCGGGCCGCCGCTCGGCGGGCAGCGCCCGGGCGACCTCGTAGCCGAGCAGGGCGCCGAAGCTCTGCCCGTAGAAGCCGAACCGGCCCGTCAGGTGCGGGGTGAGGGCGTCCACGACGGCGTCGACGAGCAGGTCGAAGCTCGCGGGCATCGGGTGGCCGAGGCGGCCGCCGCGGGCGGGCGGACGCACGGCCCAGACCTCGGCGGTCGGGGCGAGGGCGCGGGCGAGCGGGGTGTAGGCGGTGGCGTCGCCCCCTGCGTGCGGGAAGCAGAACAGCCGGAACGGGCGGTGCGGTTGGGGCGCGGGGACGAGCAGCCAGTCCCCCTCGACGCGGGGGCGCACCCGCGTGGCGGTGGTCATGCGCCGCTGACCCGGGAGCGGGCGGTCAGGGCGGGCCGGGGGGCGGCGGTGCCGGCCTCGACGGCCTTCCCGACGGTGGCGGTGAAGGCGGCCAGGTCGGCCGAGTCCAGCAGGTGGCGCAGCTGGAGCTCGATGCCGAGCCGGCGGCGCAGCAGGTGGACGACGCGCAGCGCGGCGAGCGAGTGGCCGCCGAGCGAGAAGAAGTCGTCGGTGGGCGTGACGCCGGTCAGGCCGAGCACGGTGCGCCAGACCTCGGCGACCTGCTCCGCCAGCCCGTCGGCGCCCTCGGCGGGCGTCTCCTCGGCCGCGGGGGCGGGCTGCGCCGCGGGGGCGGGCAGGGCCGCGTGGTCGACCTTGCCGTTCGGGGTGAGCGGCATGGCGTCCAGCACGGTGATCGCCGAGGGCACCAGGTGTGCGGGCAGGGTGGCCCGCAGGCGCTCGGTCAGTTCGGCGGCGGTGGCGGCGCCGGTGACGTAGCCGATGAGCCGGCGGTCGCCGGGGGCGGGCTCGTGGACGGTGACGGCGGCGGCCTGGATGCCGTCCAGCCGGGCCAGCGCGTGTTCGACCTCGCCGAGCTCGATCCGGTAGCCGCGCAGCTTGACCTGGCGGTCGACCCGGCCGATGTACTCCAGTCGGCCGCCTTCGCCTCGCCGGGCCTGGTCGCCGGTGCGGTACATCCTCTCGCCGGGGGTGGTCGGGTCGGCGACGAAGCGTCCGGCGGTCAGCCCGGGGCGGCCCGGGTAGCCGTGGGCGAGCCCGGGCCCGGCGAGGTACAGCTCGCCGACGAGGCCGTCGGCGACCGGGGCGAGCTTCTCGTCCAGCAGGTGGAGGCGCACGCCGGGCAGCGGCTCTCCCAGGTGCGGACCGGGGCCGCTGATCGGCGCGGTGACGGCGTCGACGGTGCATTCGGTGGGCCCGTACAGGTTGAGCGCGTCGATGCCGCCGTCGGCGAGCTCCCGCCAGGTGTGCTCGGGGACGGGCTCGCCGCCCATGAACAGCCGCGGCACCCGGGCGCCGGTGAGCGGCTCGCGCAGCAGCTCCCAGTGCGAGGGGGTCAGGTCGAGGTCGGTGACGGCGTGCTCGGCCAGCAGGGCGGCCACCCGGGCCGGGTCGGCGCGGTCTTCGTCGCCGATGACCAGGACGGTGTCGCCGCGGCAGATCCGGGCCCACTGCTGGACGGAGGCGTCGAAGGAGACGCTGGCGTTCCAGCCGACCACCCCGGGCTCGGCGCGGTAGGCGCCGGTGGCCTCCAGTGCCTCCACCAGGGCGGCGACGGCGCCGCGCGGCACCTCG
Source organism: Kitasatospora sp. NPDC059803 (assembly GCF_042732255.1). Lineage (NCBI taxonomy): Bacteria > Bacillati > Actinomycetota > Actinomycetes > Kitasatosporales > Streptomycetaceae > Kitasatospora > Kitasatospora sp. NPDC059803. The sequence goes on from NZ_JBHWIJ010000070.1 coordinate 9,536, forward strand.
ACGCCCTTGGGGAGCCCGGTGGAGCCGGAGGTGTAGATGACGTAGGCGGGGTCGAGCGGGTCGGCCGCCTCCGGCAGGTCCGAGCCGTCGGCGACAGCGTCCGGCCCGGCGGCGTCCGGGCGCAGGACCGGCACTCCCTGGGCCGCCGGGAGGCCGTCCGCACTGATCAGGGCCGCGAGCCGCGCGTCGGCGGCCATGAAGGCCAGCCGCTCGGCGGGGTAGGCCGGGTCGAGCGGGACGTAGGCGGCGCCGGCCCGCCAGACGGCGAGCAGGGCGACCGGCAGGTCGGCGGTGCGGGCGAGGTGGACGCCGACCCGGTCGCCGCGGCCGACGCCGTGGGCGCGCAGGGCGCGGGCCAGCGCGGCGGTGCGCAGGTCGAGTTCGGCGAAGTCCAGGCGGGCCGTTCCGGCGAGGACGGCGGTGCGCTCGGGGTGGGCGGCGACGGCATCGCGCAGGCGGTGCAGGAGGTCGGTCATGACGGTTCCCTCAGGACTCTCGGACGGAGGCGGCCATGGCGTGCAGGGCTGCCGTGTAGGTGTCGATGAACTGCTCGGCGGTGGTGTCGGTGACCAGGGAGCGCTGGTGGTCCACGGCGAGCAGCACGCGCTGCGAGACCGGGTCCTGGATCAGCGAGGCGCCGAACGCGAAGCTGTTGGGTTCGTGGCGCAGGGTCGGCTCGCAGCCGATCCGGCCGTCCACGATGCGGGCTGAGCTGAGCTGGCCCAGGGCGTGGAAGCGCAGGTAGCCGAACTGGCTGTCCAGCGCGGTGTCGGTCATCAGCCGGGCGAGCCGGGCGAAGGGCACCCGGCGGTGCGGCATCATGTCCAGTTCCTCCCGGTGCACCTCGCGCACCAGGGCGAGCAGGTCGCCGGTGGGCTCGCAGCTCAGCGGGACGGTGTTGAGGAACAGCCCGTACACCTCGGTGCCGCCGAGCCGTTCCAGCCGGCCGTTCACGGCGAGGCCGGTGGTGACGCGCCGTCGCCCGGTGATGGCGGCGAGGGCGTGCAGGTGGGCCGCGAGCGCGACCGACTTGAGGGGCACCGCGAGTGCGTCGGCGACCTGCCGCAGCTGCTCGGGCGCCTCGGGCAGCACCCGCTCGACGGTGCGCGGCGCCTCGTGCACGTCCTCGCTGCCGGGGAACAGCTGGCCGCTGACGCCGGACAGCCGGTCGCGCCAGTACGCGAGCGAGCGCTCGTCCCCGGCGGCCTGCCGTTCGACGGCCACGAAGTCGCGGAAGGCGGTGCGCGGCGGTGGGGTGGGGGCGCCGAGCGGGTCGGCGGCCAGGGCGGTGTGGCGTTCCAGGATCTCGGTGAACAGCGAGGTGAAGCTCCAGCCGTCGAGGATGGCGTGGTGCTCGGAGATGGTGAGCTGGAAGGCGTCCTCGGCGAGGCGCTGCACGGTGATCCGGAACAGCGGCGGGGTGGCGAGGTCGAAGGGCGTCCACCGGTGGGTGTCGAACACCTCGCGGACCGCCGTGTCCTGGTCGGGCTCGCCGCGCAGGTCGGTGAACTCGACGGGCGCGGGCAGCCGCCCGTACACGAGCTGGAGCGGTTCGCCGTAGCCGGACAGGTCGAGGCCGGTGCGCAGCACCGCGTGGCGTTCCATGGCCTCGGCGACCGAGCGGCGGAAGGCCTGTTCGTCGAGGTCGCCCGAGATCCGGTAGGAGTTGACGTTGTGGTAGCTGTCGGTGCCGCCGGCGATCTCCATGTGGAAGACCATGGAGAGCTGCATGGAGACCATCGGGTAGGCGTCGGCGAGGCCGGGCGGCAGGTCCTCGCGGTCCTCCGGGGTGATCAGGGCGAAGGGCTCGTGGTCGGCCGGGTCTTCGGCGACGGGCTCGGCCAGCGGCAGCAGGGCGGCGACCGTGGGGGCGTTGAAGACGTCCCGCAGGCTCACCCCCCAGCCGCGCTCGTGCAGCGCGCCGGCGAGCTGGACGGCCCGGATGGAGTCGCCGCCGAGGTGGAAGAAGTCGTCGTGGACGCCGATGCCGTCCACTCCGAGGACCTCCGTCCAGACGGCGGCGAAGGCCTCCTCCTCCGGGGTGCGCGGCTCGACGTGGCGGCCTCCGGTGGCCGTGCTGCGCTGGCCGGGGGCGGGCAGCGCGGCGCGGTCCACCTTGCCGTTGACGGTGAGCGGCAGCGATTCCAGGACGGTGAAGCTGGCCGGGACCATGTACGGGGGCAGCGAGCGGCCGAGGAAGGCGCGCACGTCGGCGGGCTCGCGCCCGGTGACGTACGCGGCGAGCCGGTCGTCGTGCACGGTGACGACGCAGGCGTCGACGTCCGGGTGGGCGGCGAGCGCGTTCTCGATCTCGCCGAGCTCGATCCGGAAGCCGCGCAGCTTGACCTGGAAGTCGGCGCGTCCGATGTACTCCAGGCCGCCGTCGGGCAGGCGGCGGGCGACGTCGCCGGTGCGGTAGAGCCGCGCGCCGGGCGGGCCGTAGGGGTCGGCGACGAAGCGGCCCGCGGTGAGGCCGGGGCGGCCCCAGTAGCCGTGGGCGAGGCTGCCGCCGCCGATGTACAGCTCGCCGGCCGCGCCGGGCGGCACCGGGCGCAGCCAGTCGTCCAGGACCTGGGCGGTGAGGTGCGGCATGGGCGCGCCGATCAGGCTGCGCTCGAAGCCGGCGCTGCCGGCCAGGTCGTGGGTGGTGACGTGGACGGTGGTCTCGGTGATGCCGTACAGGTTGCAGAGCCGGGCCGGGGGCGGCGGGTCGAGTTCGAACCAGCGCTGGACGACGCCCGGGTCCAGCGCCTCCCCGCCGAGCATGATCCACTTCAGCGCGGACAGGTCGCGCGGGCCGCGCCGCAGCACGGGCTCCAGCTGGCGCAGCGCCGAGGGGGTGAGGCAGAGGAAGGAGACCCGCTCCTGCTCCAGCAGTTCGGCGAACTCCTCCGGCGAGCGGCTGGTGACGTAGGGGACGACGACCAGGCGGGCACCGTGCAGCAGGGCGCCCCACATCTCCCAGACCGTCCAGTCGAAGGCGTAGCTGTGGAAGAGCGTCCAGGTCTCCTCCGGGCCGAAGCCGAAGTGCTCCGCGCCGTCCGCCATGAGCCGGCTGACGTGCTCGTGGGCGACGGCGACGCCCTTGGGGCGGCCGGTGGAGCCGGAGGTGAAGATGATGTAGGCGACGTCGCCGGGGCGCCCGGCGGCCGGCGGGCGGTGGTCCGGCCGGGCGGCCAGGTCGGCGGCCTCGGCGGTCAGGTCGTAGGCCTGCCAGGGGCCTTCGGGGGCCCGGTCCGGGCGGTCGGTGACGACGAGGGTGACGTCGGCGTCGGCGAAGACGAGCGCGGCGCGGTCGGCGGGGGCGGCGAGGTCGACGGGCACGTACGCGGCGCCGGTCTTGAGCACGCCGAGGACGGTGACCAGGACGTCGGCCGTGCGGTCCAGCAGCATGCCGACGCGGTCGCCGGGGCCGGCCCCGCGGGCGCGCAGGGCGTGGGCCAGGCGGTTGGCCCGGCGGTCGAGTTCGGCGTAGCTCAGGGTGTGGCCGGAGTCGCTGACGGCGGGCCGGTCGGGGTGGGCGTCGACGGCCTGCTCGAACAGCCGGTGCAGGCAGTGGCCGGGGGTGTCGGTGGCCCGGACGGCCTCGGCCGCGGCGGTGCGGCCGGTCAGCCGCAGCACGGTGGCGTCGGGGTCGTCCAGGGCCGCGGTGAGCAGGGCGCCGTAGTCGGCGGCCAGCCGGCGCACCGTCCCGGCGTCGAACAGCTCGCTGCGGTACTCGGCCTCGCCGCGCAGTTCGCCGCCGGAGCCGCCGGGGCCGCCCGTCCCGCCGCCGGCCCCGCTGCCCGTCCCGCTGCTGTCGAAGACGGACCAGGTGAGGTCGAACTTGCTGGTGCCGTTGGAGCGCACCCGGCTCTCGGCGGTGGCCGGGCCGAGCACCAGCGGGGTGCGGTCCTCGCCGTGGGCGCCGAACACCACCTGGACCAGCGGCGGGTGCTGCGCGATGCGGGCGGTGCCGAGCTGGTCGACCAGCTGGTCGAAGGGCACGTCGAGGTAGCCGTAGGCCTCGAAGGCGACGTCCTGGACGTGCTCCAGCAGGGCGCGGAAGCTCAGCCCGGGCGCGAGCCGCAGGCGCAGCGGCAGCAGGTTGACGAAGTAGCCGAGCAGGTGCTCCAGTTCGGGCCGGTTGCGGGTGGTGACCGGGGTGCCGATCACCAGGTCGTCGGCGCCGGTCCAGCGGTTCAGCAGCAGGGCGAAGGCGGCCAGTTGGACGGTGAAGGGGGTGACGCCCTCCGCCTCGGCCAGGGCGCGCACCTTCGCCGCCGTGCCGGGGGCGAGCCCGAACTCCTCGGTCCGTCCCGCCGCGCCGCGCTCGGCGGGCCGGGGCCGGTCGGTGGGCAGCTCCAGCAGGGCGGGTGCGCCGTGCAGCTGCTCCTTCCAGTAGGTCAGGTGCTCCTCGAAGGAGGTGTCGAGCTCCTCCACCGCGTAGTCGGCGTACTGCACGGTCAGTTCCGGCAGTTCGGCGGGCCGGCCCTGCACCGCAGCGCCGTACAGGTCGGCGAGTTCACGCTCGAAGACCTCGGCGGACCAGCCGTCCCAGATGATGTGGTGGACGGTGAACAGCAGCGTGGTGCGCTCGTCCGCCAGTTGGAAGGCCTCGGCGCGCAGCAGCGGGCCGGCCGCCAGGTCGAAGGGTTCGGCGCAGCGGGCGGTGAGCAGTTCCTCCAGGTGTCCGGCCTGCTCGGGGCCGCCCTGCGGGCGCAGGTCGGTCACCGCGAGCGGCAGTGCGAGGGTGTGGTGGACCTGCTGGCGCGGGCCGTCGGGGTGCAGCGCGAAGGTGGTGCGCAGCACCTCGTGCCGGGCCACCAGGGCGTCCAGCGCGCGTTGGAGCAGCGGGAGGTCGAGCGGGCCGGTGACGTCGACCGTCCAGGGCGTGCAGTAGGTGACCTGCCGCGGATCGAGGCGGTCGAGGAACCAGAGGCCGCGTTGCAGCCCCGAGGCGGGCGCGGTGCGCGCCGGGTGGTCGGACGGGCTCACGGCCTCGTTCCCTTCGTGTGCGGTGCGGCCCGTCATCGGGCGGCCAGCCGTTCGGCGATGGCGCTCACGGTCCTGGCCCGGAACACCAGTTGCGGGGGGACGCGGGTGCCGGTCTCCCGGGACAGCCGCATCGCGACCCGGACGGCGGCCAGCGAGTTGCCGCCGATCCGGAAGAAGTTGTCCTCCCGGCCGACCTCGGTGAGATCGAGGACCTCGCACATGGCCTCGGCGACCAGCCGTTCGGCTTCGGTCAGCGGGTCGCGGGCGGCGGCCCGGCGCCCGGCGGGGGCGGGCAGCGCCTTCCGGTCGACCTTGCCGTTGTGGTTGAGCGGCAGGGCGTCCAGGACGTCCAGGGTGGCGGGCACCATGTGCTCGGGCAGCAGGCCGGCCAGGTGGTCGAGGAGCACCTCCGGGTCCGGCGCGTCGGCCCCGACGGTGACGTAGGCGGCCAGGCGGTGGTCTCCCGGGGCGGGTTCGTGGACGGTGACGGCGGCCTCCTGGACGGCGGGGTGCCGGGTGAGCGCGTCCTCGATCTCGCCGGGCTCGACCCGGAAGCCGCGGATCTTGACCTGGTCGTCGATCCGGCCGGTGACCTCCAGCAGGCCCCCGGCACTGACGTAGCCGAGGTCCCCGGTGCGGTAGATGCGCTCGCCGGGGGCGCCGAACGGGGAGGCGACGAAGCGCTCGGCGGTGAGGCCGGGCCGGCCGAGGTAGCCGTAGGCGAGACCGCCGCCGGAGGCGTACAGCTCGCCGGTCACGCCGGGCTCGACGGGGCGCAGCAGCTCGTCCAGGACGAGGATGCCCTTGCCGTTCAGCGCGACGCCGATCGGGACGGAGCTGCCGGTGACGTCCTCCGGGCCGACCTGGTGGCAGGTGGTCAGGCCGAGGCTCTCGACCGGGCCGTAGCCGTTGGCGACCACCAGGCCGGGGTAGGCCTCCAGGGCCTTGGCCACATGGGTGACGGAGGCCCGCTCGCCGGCGGTGATGGCCAGCTTGAGGCCGTCGTAGGTCTCCGGGAGCTCCTCCAGCAGGAAGTTGAACAGGCTGGCGGAGAGCTGGAGTTCGGTGACGCCGTGGCGGCGGGTCAGCTCGGCGATGGCCTGCGGGTCGGGGCGCTGGCCGGGCTGCAGGACGCACGCTCCGCCGAAGCAGAGCGCGCCGTAGAGCTCCAGCGCGAAGGCGTCCCAGGAGACCGGCGAGCACTGCAGCCAGACCTCGTCCGGGCCGAAGCGGGCGTAGTCCTGGCCGAGGTAGGTGGTGGTGAGCGCGCGGTGCGGGACGGCCGCGCCCTTGGGGCGGCCGGTGGAGCCGGAGGTGAACATCACGCAGGCGAGGTCGCCGCCGTCGACCGGCAGGCCGAGGTCGTGCGCCGCGTACCGGGCCAGTTCGGCGGCCGCGGCGTCCAGGTCCACCTGGCGCCGGACGGCGAACGGCACGGTGGCGTGGCCGTGGGTGATCACCGTGGCGGCGCCGGTGTCGGCGACCGCGCCGGCCAGCCGCTCGGCCGGGAAGTCCGGGTCGAGCAGGGTGTAGGCGGCGCCGGTCTTGAGCGCGGCCAGCAGCGCGGTGACCATCTCCGGCCCGCGCTCGGCGAGTACGGCGACGGTGTCGCCGCGGCCGATGCCGAGGCCCACCAGGTGGCGGGCCAGCCGGTTCGCTGCGGCGTTCAACTCGCCGTACGGGACGGTACGTTCACCGGAGATCAGGGCGGTGGCCTGCGGGGCCCGGGCGGCCTGCGCCTCGAACAGGGCGTGCCCCGGCACCTCCAGGGCGGCGGCCAGGGTGCCCAGCCACTGCTCGCACAGGCCGGCCATGGTGGAGGCCTCGAAGAGGTCGCTGTCGTACTCGAAGCGGCCGGTGAAGCCGGTGCCGCGGTCGTCCACCGAGACGGACAGGTCGAAGCGGGAGACGGGGTTGGAGTGCAGTTCGCGGGTGACCTCGCAGCCGCCGACGGTCAGCGGGCGGGTGTCCAGCGGGTGCAGCTCCAGCAGCACCTGGCACAGCGGGTTGCGGTCCTCGGGGCGCTCCTCCACCACCGCGTTCGCGATGTCGTCGAAGGGCACCTCCTGGTGCCGGTAGCCGGCGATCGACACCTCGCGCACGTGCCGGACCAGCTCGCGGAAGGAGACGCCCTCCTCGACCTTCAGGCGCAGCGGCAGCAGGTTGACGAAGTAGCCGATCAGGCCGTCGAGTTCGGCCCGGCCACGGACGTTCACCGGCGAGCCGAGCACCAGGTCGCGCTGCCCGGAGCGGCGGTGCAGGGTGAGCGCCAGCCCGGCGAGCAGCACCATGAACGGGGTGGCGTCCTCGCTGCGGGCGAGTGCCCGGACGGCCCCGGCCACCGGATCCGCCATCGCGAAGCGGTGGAACGCGCCACGGAAGGCCTGCTCCTCGGGGCGGGGGTGGTCCGGCGCCAGCGCGTCGGCGTACGGCGCGTCGACCAACTGCTCGCGCCAGTAGTCGAGTTGCCGCTCGGCGGTGTCGTCCTGGTACTGCCAGGCCGCGTAGTCGCCGTACTGGACGGCGAGTTCCGGCAGCTCGGCCGGGCGCCCCTCGGCCGCCGCGGCGTACAGCTCCTGGAGTTCGGCCTCCAGCACCGGCAGCGAGCCCTCGTCCCAGACGATGTGGTGGAAGAGCAGCAGCAGCGTGGTCGCGCCGGCGGCCCGGAAGACCCGCGCCCGCACCAGCGGCCCGGCCTCCAGGTCGAAGGGCTCCAGCGCGGCCTCGGCCACCAGGTCGTCCACCTGGTCGGCGGTGGTCTCGGTGAGCGTGAACGGCAGCTCCACGGCCGGGTGGACGACCTGGCGCGGGCCGTCCTCGGCGAGCTCGAAGGTCGTCCGCAGGCTCTCGTGCCGCGCCACCACCCCGGCCAGCGCCTGGCGCAGCAGCTCGGGGTCGACCGGCCCGGCGAACCGGAACACCCAGGGCACCACGTAGGTCGGCGCGTCCGGGTTCCACTGGTCGAGGAACCAGAGGCCGCGCTGGAACTTGGACAGCGGGGCCTCGGTGGCGCCCGAGCGGACCAGCGCCGGGCGCTCACCGCCGGAGGCGGCGGTCACCGCGGCGGCGAACTCCGCCAGCGTCGGCGCGTCGAAGATGGTGTACGGGGACACCATGCCGAAGACGTCGAAGACCCGGCCCACCACGCGCACGGCCGTCAGCGAATCGCCGCCCAGGTGGAAGAAGTTGTCGTCCGCCCCGACCTCGGGCACCCCGAGCACGTCCGCCCAGACCGCCGCGATCAGCTGCTCGGCGGGCGTGCGCGGCGGGCGGCCGGTCGGCTGGCCCTCGGGGGCTGCCTGCGGCTCGGGCAGGGCCTGGCGGTCCACCTTGCCGCCGCCGGTCAGCGGGAAGGCGTCCAGCGCGGTGAGCGTCGCCGGGATCATGTGCTCGGGCAGCCGCTCGGCCAGCCAGGCCCGCGCCTCGGCGTACTGCGGCGCGGCGCCGGTCAGGTAGCCGGCCAGCCGGCCCTCGCGCGCCACCACCACGCAGCCGGTGACGCCCGGGTACCCGGCCAGCACCTGCTCGATCTCGCCCGGCTCGACCCGGAAGCCGCGGACCTTCACCTGGTGGTCGCTGCGGCCGACGAACTCCAGCGGGCCGTCCTCGGTCGTGCGGCGCACCACGTCGCCGGTGCGGTACATCCGCGCGCCGGGAGCGCCGCTCGGCGCTGCGGGCGCCGGCCCGCCCGGGTCCGCGGGCGGGTCTGCGAGCGGGGCCACGAACGGGTCCGCGACGAAGCGGTCGGCGGTCAGGCCCGGGCGGCCGAGGTAGCCGGAGGCCAGCAGCGGCCCGCCGACGTACAGTTCGCCGGCCGTGCCGGGCGGCACCGGACGCAGCCGCTCGTCGAGCACGTAGAGCCGCCGCCCGCCGAGCGCGGTCCCGATCGGCACACCCGCCTCGGGCTGCTCGCCCGCGAGCCGGTGGGTGGTGGCGGTGACCACGGTCTCGGTCGGTCCGTACGCGTTCAGCAGCGGCACCCCGGTCGCGGCCCACCAGGCGGCCGCGGTGGCGGGCTCCAGCTTGTCGCTGCCCGAGATCATCAGCCGCAGGGTGCGCGGCACCCGGCCGCCCAGGGCCGCCACCACGTCCTGGAAGTAGCCGGCGGCCAGGTTGGCGACGGTGACGCCCTCGGCGTCCAGCAGGTCCAGCAGTTCGGCCGGGGAGAGGAGTTGGTGCTCCGGGAGGACCAGGCAGGCCCCGGCGGACAGCGCGCCGAGGACCTGCTCCACGGCCACGTCCACCGTCGGACGGGCGAACTGCAGCACCACGTCCTGCTCGGTCAGGCCGAAGGTCCGGACGGCGGCGGCCAGGTGGCCGGTCAGCGCGGCGAGCGGGACGTGCACGCCCTTCGGGCGGCCGGTGGTGCCGGAGGTGTAGATGACGTAGCCCGCACCGGCACCCGCTGCGGCACCGTCGCTGAGCTCGCTGAGCTCGGTGAGCTCCTCGCCGCCGAGGGCGAGGGAGGCCCCGGCGTCCTCGGTGATCCAGCGGTTGCGCTCCTCCGGGGCCTCCCGGTCCAGCGGCAGGTAGGTGGCGCCGGCCCGCAGGACCGCCAGCAGCGCGACCACGTGGTCCAGCCGGTCGCGGCCGGTGACGGCGACCGTCCCCCCGGGGGCGAGCCGGGCGGCGAGCGCGGCGGTCAGGCCGTCCAGCTCCCGGTAGCTGACGGTCCGGCCGCCGGTGCGGACGGCCGGCCGCTCCGGAAAGCGGCGGACGGCGGAGGCGAACGGCTCGAAAGCGGGCGGCTCGAAAGCGGGCGGCTCGAAAGCGGACACCGTTATTTCAGGCACCGTGATTTCGGGCGCCGTGCTTTCGGGCGCAGCATTCTCAGTAGGAAAACCGCGAGAGGACATCATCCAGCCCCAGAAGTGAGATGAATCGGCGACGAGTTCGACGATAGGGGGAATTCGACGGCCCTATCGGCAGGAAAGGAGGAAGGAAATCGGCAGTTTTCCGCTGCCGCTTTCCGGGCATGCCGCAGGAATCGACCCGGGCAGGCCGGGGCTACCGGCCGGCGGTGATTCCGCATTCCTCGGGGGACCAGACGTCCTCCCGGTCCAGGGCCTGCGGAGCGTACTTTCCGAGCGCGCTGATCAGCAGTCGGAGTTCCAGCGCCAGACAGTCCACGAAACGGCGGAGCCCGGATTCCCGGTCCTCCGCCACGGCGATCAGCGCCGCCCGCCCGAGGCCCACCGCACGGGCCCCCGAGGCCAGGCTCTTGACCGCTCTGGCGCCTTCCCAGATCCGCCCGGAGACCAGCAGCGAGGGCGGCGGCGCGACCGCCAGCCGGCGCAGGCACTCCGCGAGCGGCAGTCCGACGTGCGGCAGGAACACCCCGGGCGCCCAGCCGGTTCCGCCTTCGGCGCCGTCCACCACGACGGCGTCCGCCCCGGCCTCGTGCGCCACCCGGGCGGCCTCGGCCACGTCCCGGCCGGGGTAGAGCTTCACCCAGATCCGCACCCGCGGGTAGTTGTTGCGCATCAGCCGGATCTGCTGGCGCAGGATCTCCGCGGTGAAGGTGCCCGGGGTGGCGGCGCGCAGCACCCGCCCGTCGCCGAACAACGGGTCCAGCCCGAAGCGGTCGCCCAGCGCGGCGGCGGCCTCGGCCTCCAGCACCGTCATGCCGCCCAGGCCCGGTTTGGCGCCCTGGCCGACCTTCAACTCGAAGGCCAGCCGCCCGGATTCCAGCAGCGGCAGGGCGGCCGGGTCGCTGTGGACGAGGTTCCACACCTCGGCGTCGGCGTCCTCGGTGCTCTGCTGGACGGCCACGCCGCCGAGGCCGTCCGGAAGTTCTTCGGTGTAGGCGCGCAGCCGGCCGAGCAGCGTGCGGTCGGCCGCCTCGCCGAGCCGGCCGTAGCCGTTGACCGGCACCACGGTCTCGCCGATCACCATCGGGATGCCGAGTGCCCCGGCCTGCCGGCTCAGCGCCAGCCCGAGGTCACCGCCGGCGGCCCGGGTGGAGCCGGTCGCGGAGACGTACACCGGCAGCGCGGAGGCGAACCCGCCGATGACGGTGGCGAGTTCGACGTCCCGGTAGTCGGGCTCGCGGCCGAGGTCGATCAGCTTGGCCAGCCGCTGCGGCAGGAACAGCGGCGGGACGATCCGCAGCGCGTCCAGGGCGTCCGGCGGCGCCGCCCGGTCCGCCGCGCCCGACTGGCCGGCGCCGAACAGCACGTGTCCGTACTCCTCGGCGGGCGGGAAGGCGGCGGCGGCCCCGGCGCGGGCCCGGTGCCGGACCTCCTCCTCCGGGAATCCCGGCGCGCTGAGGTCGCTCACGGGGACACCACCCCGGCGATCTTCGGGAAGGCGCTGGCCTGCCAGACGGCGTCCAGCCCGGCGACGTACCGGGTGAGCCGCTCGACCCCGATGCCGAAGCCCGCGCTGGCCGGCACGCCCTCGCGCACCAGGTCCAGGTACCAGCGGTACTTCTGCGGGTTCTCGCCGGTCTCCCGCATCCGGGTGACGATCTCCGCGTAGTCGTTGGTGCGCTGGCTGCCGCTGCACAGTTCGCCGTAGCCCTCGGGCGCCAGCAGGTCGAAGTTCCGCAGCAGGCCCGGGTCGTCGGGGTGCTCGCGGTCGTAGAAGCCGCGCGAGCCCTTCGGGTAGTCGGTGACGAAGAACGGCCGGTCCCGCCGGGCCGACAGCAACGCCTCGCCCTCCCAGTCGAGTTCGGCCTCGGGGCTCTGCGGGTGCCCGATGCCCTGGAGTTCGGCGACCGCCTCCGCGTGCCGGATGCGGCCGAAGGAGCCCTGCAGCAGTTCGGCGAAGGCCTGCGGGTCCCGGCCGAGTTCGGCGAACTCCTTGGGCAGCGCGCGGACGGTGCTGTCGACCATGTGCACCACCAGGTCCTCGGCCAGCTGGACGACGTCGTCCCGGCTCGCCCCGGCGACCTCCACGTCCAGCTGGTGGAACTCGGCCAGGTGCCGGTTCGTCCCGGCGGTCTCCAGCGGTTCCAGACGGACGTTCGGGGCGATGCAGAAGATCTTGTCGAAGGCGAGCAGCGAGGCCTGCTTGTACAGGATCGCGCTGGTCATCAGCTTGTAGCGGTGGCCGTAGAAGTCGATGTCCACCTGCTTGGAGCCGCGCGCACCGGGATCGGTGACCGGGCCGATGATCGGCGGCAGCAGTTCGGTGAAGCCCCGGCCGCGCAGGAACTCGCGGGCCGCGGTGAGCAGGTGCTGCTGGATCCGGAGCGCGCTGCGGGTGGCCGGCGCGGTCAGGTGCCGGCCCGGGTCGGTCGGCGGCAGGGGCGTGGTGTCGGGCATGGTCGGGGTCCTCTTCTCTCGTTCTCTCGTGGAGCGTGGAGCGTGGTTTCTCAGCGGGCGTTTCACCGGGCGTTTCACCGGACGTCTCAGCGGACGTCTCAGCGGGCGCCTCACCGGGCGTCTCACCGCGCGGCGGGCAGCCCCCGGAGTGCGGGTGCGGGCGAGCGCCCGGCCCGGTCGTCGTAGCGCTGCTGGACCTGGGAGAGCGCGGCCAGCAGCCCGGCCGAGCCGAGGATCGGCGCGCGGCCGCCCTCGGCGAGCCCGGCGATCGGCATCGAGCCGACGGCGGACCACAGCAGCCGCCCGTCCGGGCCGAGCGAGCTGCGCGTCCGCCCGGCGTTGTCGGGGTGCAGGCAGTACGGCACGTCCAGGTACCCGGCCGCGAACGCCCGCACCAGGGCCCGCCCGAGGTCGGCGTCCAGGTCGAGCACCGCGCCGATCAGCGCCCTGGCCTCGGCCTCGATCCCGGTGTCCGGCGGGGCGGCGGGCCGGGGGCGGGCGCGTTCCGCCGTGGCGGCCGCGGCGGCGGCCTCCAGCGCCCGGACGTTCTCGGCGACGGTCGGGATGCGGTGCGCCTCGGCCGTGGTCTTGACGATCAGCCGGGCGGCGCCGCCGCGCACCGCGAGCCGCGCGGCGTCCTCCAGCAGCAGCAGGGCGCCGCCGGGCGAGCGCGGGTACACGCCCATGTACGCGTACACCACGAGGTGGTGGTCGACGTCCGCGAGCAGTTCGCCCGCGATCCGGCCGAGCGCGGCCAGCGCCTCCTCGTCCTGGCGGGCGTTGGCTTGCTGGGCGTAGCTGAGCGAGATGCTGCGCAGCCCGTGCTGGCGGAAGAACAGCGCCTCCAGGACGCTGATGGCGATCAGCAGCGAGGGCGGGCAGAGCTGGCCCATCATGCAGCCACCGAAGGTCTCCAGATGCGGATCCGCACCGAACTCCCGTATGGACGACAGTAGTTCGCAGCTGCGCTGCCAGCGAGCCACCGCCTCGTGCAGCGGGGTGCGGCCGTACGGCAGGCAGTAGGAGACCGGTCCGCCCTCGGTGGCGTCCAGGCCGGCCGCCAGCAGCGCCCCGATGATGTGCTCCGGCGCGGCCGAGCCGTGCCGGACCTGTACCGGGAAGCCCGCGTCCGCCACCCCGGCCAGGACCGCCCGGGTGACGTCGACCGGGTGGGTGGCGATCGGGTAGCCGTTGAGGCCGGCCCCGGCGGCCAGGGCCCGCCGCGCGGCATCGAGGTCGCCGGTGCGGGTGTAGCTGTCCAGGGTGATGGTGCCGACGGTGACGGCGGCCGCCGCCCGGGTGGCGAGCAGGCCCTCCCGCATCCGGGCCGCCTGCGCCATCCCCATCCGGGGCTGGACCACCAGTGCGCCGGCCTCCGCGGCCTGCGCCACGAACGCGCCGAAGCTCGTCACAGCAGGACCCGGGAGTGCAGCCCGTCGACGAACTCGCGGAACCCGGCCACCGCGGAGTCCTCCTCGAAGACCCGGTCGAAGCCGGCCGCCAGCAGCGTGCGCTCGCGGTCGGGGTCGTCGGTTCCGGCGATGCCGAGCTTGCCGCCGATGACCGTCGGGGTGCGCCGCAGTTCCGGGCAGGCGCGCAGGGCCGGGATCACCCGCAGCCCTTCCTGGTAGCCGTGCCCGTTGACGCTGCTGACCACGATCAGGTCCGGTTCGATCCGGCGGCATTCGGAGAGCAGCAGGGCGTCGGGGACGCACGCGCCCAGGTTCGTCACCCGGTGGCCCATTTCCTCCAGCAGCAGTTGCAGGAACACCAGGTTCCAGGTGTGCGAATCCGAGGCCGTCGTCGTCACGACGACGTCCAGTCTGCTCTCTCTTGCATTTCCGTGCTCCACAATCCAGCCCTCGTCGGTAGCGATCCTCGATGGAATTCCGCCGACGCCCCAGCCGGCGGCCCGGGAATTCCGGCGCGTATTCCGCGGCGGTCCAGCCCTACGGAGAACGCTAGGAACGATCGGGCCCGGCGACCGGCAGCTCGTGCGGCAAGATGCGGGCAAGATGCGGCAGTATCGACACCCGGCCGGCCGCCGTGTGGTCAGCCCGCGACGGCGAGCAGCTGGACGTCCCCGGCCGGCGCGAACCGGTGCCCGGGGTCCTCCCGGAGGAGGCGGCGGCACACGTTGAGCACCGTGAAGCGCACCCCGTCGCGGGCGGGCACGCTGCGGATCAGTCCGCGCGACAGCAGTTCGTGCACCGTCGCCAGGCAGGTCTGCGGCGCCCAGCCGCTGCGGACCACCGCGTCCTCCCCCGACCAGTCGCCGGGCTCGTCCACGAGTACGTCCAGCAGGGCCCGCTGGCGCTCCGTCAACCGCTGGATCGCCGGCTCCACCTCGTCCCGGACGTCGCCGCGCGTGCCGTACACCACCGGCGGTGCCGCCAGCGTGAACGGGCCGGCCGACAGCCGGGCCAGCAGCTGGGCGGTGGACAGCACCAGCGTCCACCCCGCCGCGCGCTCCAACGCCCCCGGCAGGCCGTCCAGGTGGCGGCAGAGCGCGGCCACGGCGGGGGCCTCGGAGCGCTCCAGGGTGTAGCCGGGGCGCAGCCGGCGCAGGTGCGAGAGCAGCAGCCGGACGGCGCCGATCTGCGCCAACGCCTCCGGTTCGACGTCGAGTTCGGGGGCCGGTACGGGCAGCGGCGCGAGCGGGACGACCTGCCCGCCGGGCAGCGGCCAGGCCTCCCGGGCGGTGATCAGCACCCGCAGCCCGGGGCAGTGGTGGAACAGCCCGTCCAGCCGGCCGGCGTCCACCCCGCCGTCGGCGCCGTCCAGCACCAGCAGGGCGGGCCGGTCGCCGATGTCCCGGACGATGTCGTCCATCCGACCGTGCCAGGGGGCCGGGTCGCCGGCGCAGTCCACCCAGCGCACCGACCAGCAGGCGGCCAGGTGCAGGCGGCGGGCCACCTCCAGGGCGAGCCGGGTCTTGCCGACCCCGCCGAGCCCCACCAGCGAGACCAGCCGGTCCCCGTGCACGGCGAAGGCGTCGGACAGCACCTCGGCCTCCATCTCCCGGCCGACGATGGCCCCGCGCGCCACCGGCGGGGCGACCGGCGCCACGGCCGCCGGCTCATCGGCGAGCGGGTGCCGACGGGCGGCCTCCTCGAAGTCCGTCCGGCTGCGGCCCTCCAGCCGCAGCGCGTCCGCCAGCAGCCGGACCGTCTCGAGGCCCGGCCGTCTGACTCGGCCCCTCTGCAAGTCCCGCTTCGCCCGCCCCC
>NZ_JBHWIJ010000070.1:25017-31913 GCF_042732255.1 Kitasatospora sp. NPDC059803
GGGGGGCGCCCCCCCCCCCAGCCCGCCCGACAACGGGGGCGGGGGGGCCCGCGGGGCGCCCCCCCCCCCGCCCCCCGGCCGCCCCCCCCCCCCCCCCCCCGCGTCCGCCAGCAGCCGGACGGTCTCGTTCCGCGGCCTTCTGACTCGGCCGCTCTCCATGTCCCGGATCGCCCGCACGCTCAGGGTGGCGTGATCGGCCAGGCACTGTTGGGTCAGGCCGATCCGCTCGCGCCGTACCCTCAACTGCTCGCCGAAGCCCGCCGCCGGCCTCACCGCTTGCACCCACTGCCCGCCGTCCATGCCTCGTCTGCCCTTCGTGGTCCGGACTCCTGATGGGGGTCGGGACCGGTGGCGGCATCAGCGCTGGGCACCCGCGCGGTCCGTGGTCCGACCGCGTGGGTCCCGGTGGTCAGGCTGTGGCCTCCGAACCGGTCCCCTCCGGTTCCAGATGCTGCAGGCTTGCCGTCTACGCCCGATCAACGGCCGATCACCGGCCCCACCCACGACCTTCACGCTGGCCTCACAGCCCGTCGGCGGCCACGACGGCACCCGCCCTGGGGGGGTTCAGTCCAGGAGCTTCGCCAGGACGCGGTCGAGTGTCTGGATGTCCTCCGGGGGCAGGGCGAGCAGGTCGTCGGGCGGGGTGGTGAGGATCCTGGCGGCGAGGGCGGCCTTCGTCTGGCCCTCCTCGGTCAGATGGACCAGCTTGGACCGGCGATCGGCGGGATTGGTGACGCGTTCGGCGAGGCCGCGCCGCACCAGGTCGTCGACGATGACGGTGGTGTAGGGCGGGTCGCTGCCCAGCCGCTCGGCCAGGTCCCGCAGGGTGATCGGGTCGGCGCCGAGGCGGCGCAGCGCCCTGACCCGGCTGAAGCTCATGCCGAGGGCTTCGGCGACGGTCTTGCGGCGGTCGTAGCGCTCCAGGACGAGCACGTTCAGCCCCTGCCAGACCCTGGTCGCCGTGCTGGTGGCGGCCTCGTCCCCCTCGTGGTGCTCGCCGGTGTGCGGGCGGTCCATCAGGTGTTCACCGTCTCCTTCATCTCCCTCGCCCCCGGCGCCTCCGGCGTCTCAGGCGCCTCAGGCGTCTCCTCGGCGGCGAGCCGCTCCGCCGTGCGCAGGGCCGTCTCCCGGGCCCAGCGGCCGGAAGTGAGCGTACCCGTGACCAGCACGACGGCGCCGCAGCCTGCGATGATCCACCACGCCGTCCGCCCGGCGTCGGTGAAGGCCGCCGTGTGCGCGTACGCCCCGCCCGCCATCAGGGCGCCGACGACGGCCACGCCGAGGGACTGGCCGATCTGCCGGCTGGTGGAGGCCACCGCGGCCGCGACACCGGCCTGCGAACGGGGCATGCCCGAAACGGCGGTGTTGGTGATGGGCGCGTTGACCAGGCCGAAGCCGGTGCCGAAGAGCAGGTACGCGACGACCAGCACGGCCGTCGGAAGGTGCTCGGAGTAGGTGAGCGCCTGGAGCACGGCGCTCGCGCACAGGGCCGCCCCGGCGAGGAGCAGGGGGATGCGCGGACCCCGGGAGGCGACCATGCGGCCGGACACCGGCGCGGTCAGCAGCGCCATCACCGCCATCGGCAGCATGAACAGACCGGCGTGCAGCGGGGTGAGCCCGCGCACGTTCTGCAGGTAGAGGGAGCTGACGAACAGGAACCCGCCCAGGGAGGCGAAGGCGGCGACCGCGATCACGGTGGCGCCCGCGAACGGCGCGGACCGGAAGAACCGCAGCTCGATCAGCGGGTCGGCGCGCCTGGGCTCGTACCACAGCAGGCCCAGCAGCGCGCCCAGCGCCGCCGCCGCGCAGCCGACGACGAGCGGCGAGGTCCAGCCGCGCTCCGGCGACTCGATGATCGCGTACGTGAGCGCGGTGAGCAGGACGATGACGAGCACCTGGCCGACCGGATCGACCCGGCGGGGCCGCGGCGCCCGTGATTCCGGCACGTACCTGCGGGTCAGGAACAGCGCGGCCAGGCCGATCGGCACGTTGATCCAGAAGACGGCCCGCCAGCCGGCCGACTCGACCAGGGCGCCGCCGACGATCGGTCCGGCGGCCATGCTGATGCCCACGACGCCGCTCCACACGCCGATGGCGCGGGCACGCTGCCGGGAGTCGGTGAAGGTGTTGCTGATGATCGACATGGCGACGGGGTTCAGCATCGATCCGCCCACCGCCTGGAGCATCCGTGCGGCGACGAGCCAGCCGAGCCCGGGGGCCAGGCTGCACAGCAGCGACGCCGCGGTGAAGACCACCAGTCCGATCTGGAAGACCCGGCGGCGGCCCACCCGGTCGGCGGCGGAGCCGGAGAGCATCAACAGGCTGGCCAGCACCAGCGTGTAGGCGTCGACCGTCCATTGCAGCCCGGACACCGAGGTGTGCAGGTCGCGCTGGATGGCGGGCAGGGCGACGTTCAGGATCGTGTTGTCGAGGCTGACGATCAGCAGGCTCATGCAGCAGATGGCGAGCACGAGCCAGGGCCGTCGTGGGGCGGCGTCCGGCATGGTAGGGGCTCCACAAGTATTTGTATTGTTGAAATCATTGTGAGCATATAACTAAATCACCGAACGGCCCAGCCCCGTGCAACCCAGCCCGCGCAGCCCAGCCCGCCGACCTCCCCCGCGAGCCGCCCCCGTCATGGTCGGGGGGCCGGCTCCGGCGGCCAGGCGCCGGCGGCCAGGACGCCGGTGGCGTAGGCGCGGGCGACCAGCGCGGTGCGGTTGGGCAGCTGCCAGCGGCGGGTGAGCCGGGCGAGGTGGTAGTTGACGCCGTCCGGGGTGAGGCCGATCTCCCGGCCGATCTGGGCCGTGGTGGCGCCGCGGGCGGCGGCGGCGAGGATCCGGGCCTCGACCGGGCTCACCTCGGGGCGGGGGGCGGCCGGCGGGTCGGCGGGCCCGGTGCGGACCGGCAGCGAGAGCAGCAGGTTCGGGGCGTCCTCCGGGGTGTCGCCGACCAGGGCGACGGTCATCTCGCCGCTCCGCTCGGTGCCGTCGGCGGCCGACCAGGAGACCGGCGCCGGGTACTGCGAGCGGCGGTGCAGGCGGACGGCCTCGGCGAGCGCCGGTATGGTGGCGCTGTCCCGGAGGGTGAAGAACTCCAGGATCTTCCGGTTGCGCAACTGCCCGGGCAGCAGGCCGAATTCGGCGGCCATCGCCCGGTTGACGATCATGATCCGGCCGCTGAACTCGCACACCGCCAGCGCCACCGGCACGTGGTCGAGCAACCGCAGCGTCCGGTTGCGCCAGATGACGGCGAGGTCCTGCCAGCTCTCCGCCGTCGACTCGCAGTCGGTCAGTCTCATCCCGGCCCCTCCCGTGTACAACTTGCGCGTGCAGCAGACCTGACGGTCCGTTGACAAGTCTTCCGCGACCGCCGCTACTGCACAAACATGTAGTCCTCGGGCCCGGGTTCCTGCCCTGTTCGGGCGAGAGTGGAGGACGACGAGGTTTCTCCTGCCACGGAAGGCGACAACCCATGACCGAGACGATGACCCCGGCGGCAGCCGAGGCTACGAATCCGGCTGGAGCCGGGCTCCCGCCCGGGACCCTGGTGCCCCGGCAGAGCCCCGCCGGGGTGCCGCTGGTCGACATCTCGTCGGCGCCGCCGATCGCCGCCCCCTTGCTGCGCACCATGGAACTGGCCCGGCGGCACGCCCCGGCCTTCGTCCAGCGCCTGCACGGGCGGGACACCCTGATCGTCAGCGGCCTGGACCTGGTCGAGGAGCTGGCCGACGAGGAGCGGTTCACCAAGTCGATCGGACCGGCCCTGGAGAACGTCCGCGAGTTCACCGGGGACGGCCTGTTCACGGCGTACAACGCGGAGCCGAACTGGGCCAGGGCGCACGACATCCTGATGCCCGCCTTCGCGCTCGGCTCGATGCGCACCTACCACCCCGTGATGCTGCGGGTGGCCCGCCGCCTGATCGAGTCCTGGGACGGCCGGTCGGCCGCCGGGCTGGTCGTGGACGTGCCCGGCGACATGACCCGGATGACCCTGGACACCATCGGGCTGGCCGGTTTCGGCTTCGACTTCGGCTCCTTCGACCGGGAGGAGCCGCACCCCTTCGTCGAGGCGATGGTCCGCTCCCTGAACTGGGCGATGAACAAGCTCCTGCGCGACCCGGAACTCGACCACAACGAGCCCGACGAGGCCGCCCGGGGCGACGCCCGGTACCTGGCCTCGGTGGTGGACGAGGTGATCGCCGCCCGCGCCGGCAGCCCCGAACAGGGCCCGGCCGAGGACCTGCTGGGCCTGATGCTCGACGCCGTGCACCCCGCCGACGGCAGCAGACTGGACGCCGAGAACATCCGCAACCAGGTGATCACCTTCCTGATCGCCGGCCACGAGACCACCTCGGGCGCGCTCTCCTTCGCCCTGTACTACCTCGTCAAGCACCCCGCCGTGCTCCGCGAGGTCCAGCGCGAGGTGGACGCGCTCTGGGGCGACCAGGCCGATCCGGAGCCCTCGTACGAGGACATCGGCCGGCTCCGGTACACCCGGCAGGTGCTCAACGAGGCGCTGCGACTGTGGCCGACCGCCCCCGCGTTCAGCCGGGAGGCCCGCGCGGACACCCTGCTCGGCGGCCGGATCCCGGTCCGCGCCGGGGAGCCGGTCCTGGTGGCCACGATGATGCTGCACCGCGACCCCGTCTGGGGCGACAACCCGGAGCTGTTCGACCCCTCCCGCTTCGACCCCGAGCCGGAGGCGGCCCGCTCACCGCACGCCTTCAAGCCCTTCGGCACCGGCGAACGCGCCTGCATCGGGCGGCAGTTCGCGCTGCACGAGGCGACCATGCTGCTCGGCATGCTGGTCCACCGCTACCGGCTGATCGACCACGCCGACTACCAGCTGACCATCAAGCAGACGCTCACCATCAAGCCCGACGACTTCACCCTCGCCCTCGCCCCGCGCACGGCCACGCCCCCGGCGGTGGCGGACGCGCCCGTCCGCGCCGCCGACCTGCCCGGGCGGGTCCGCCAGGGCACCGGCCTGCTGCTCCTGCACGGCTCCAACTACGGCGCCTGCCGCGAGTTCACCCGGCAGCTGGCCGACGCGGCGGCCGCGCTCGGCTGCGACACCGCCGTCGCCCCGCTGGACGCCTACGCGGACGGGCTGCCCACCGACCGGCCGGTGGTGATCACCGCCGCCTCGTACAACGGGCAGCCGACGGACGACGCGGCGGAGTTCGTCCGCCGGCTCCGGACGGCGACCGAGCAGGCCGAACAGGCCGAGGGCGGCGAAGGCGCGGGCGCCAGCAGCCAGGGCACCGCCGGGTTCGCGAAGGACGTCCGGTACGCGGTGCTCGGCATCGGCGACCGGACGTACGCCGCCACGTACCAGCGCGTGCCGACGCTGATCGACGAGGGCCTCGCCGCCCTCGGCGGCACCCGGCTGCTCGCCCGGGGCGCGGCCGACGCCTCCGGCGATCTGGCCGGGAAGGTGGCGGAGTTCACCACGGCGCTGAGCCGGGCCCTGCTGGAGCGGTACGGCGACGCCGCTGCACCCGTCGTCGCCCCCGGCACCGGCACCGCGCCCGCTCCCGCCGAGGCCGCCGCCCTGGAGACGTACACCGTGACCGAGCTGGCCGGCGGCCCGCTGGACGCCCTGGCCGCGAAGCGCCGCGTGATCGGGCTGACCGTCACGGCGGTCGGCAGCCTCACCGACCCCGCCTACCCCCGGGTCAAGCGCCTGGTCCGGCTGGCCCTGCCGGAGGGCGTCGACTACCGCACCGCGGACCACGTCTCGGTGCTGCCGGCCAACGACCCGGCCCTGGTCGAGCGCGCCGCCAAGGTGTTGGGCGCCGACGCGGACACCCTGCTCGGCATCGTGGCGAACCGGCGCACCATCCTGGCCGTGGACCGGCCGCTGACGGTCCGCGAACTGCTCACCCACCACGTCGAGTTGCAGGACCGCCCGAGCGCCGCCCAGCGCGCGACGCTGGCCGACCTCAACCCGTGCCCGCCCGAGCAGGCCGCGCTGCGGGCGCTGCCCGAGGACGACCCGCGGACGCTGCTGGAGCTGGTCGAGGACCACCCGGCCCTGCGGGAGGTCCTGACCTGGCCGGTGCTGCTGGAACTGCTGCCGCCGATCCGACCCCGGATGTACTCCATCTCCACCTCGCCGACCAGCGCCCCGCGCCACGTGGACCTGATGGTCTCCGTGCTCGACGCCCCGGCCCGCTCCGGCCGGGGCTCCTTCCGGGGCGTCGGCTCCGGCTACCTCGACCGGGTGGCCGTCGGGGACACCGTGCTGGCGCGCCTCCAGCCGTGCCGCGAGACGTTCCGGATCGGCCACCGCGCCCCGGTGATCATGATCGCGGCCGGCACCGGCCTGGCGCCGTTCCGCGGCGCGGTCGCCGACCGCCGCGCCCTGCTCGCCACCGCCACCGCCGACAAGGCCGCCGCCACCGACGAGGCCAAGGACAGGGCCACCGAACTCGCCCCGGCCCTGCTCTACTTCGGCTGCGACGCGCCCGACGCCGACTACCTGCACCGCGACGAACTGCTCGCCGCCGAGCAGGCCGGCGCCGTCTCGATGCGCCCGGTCTTCAGCGAACAGCCCGTCGACGGTCGGCGCTTCGTCCAGGACCGCATCGCCGCCGAGGGCGCGGAGGTCTGGAGCCTGCTCGCCGCCGGCGCCGAGGTCTACGTGTGCGGCGACGGCGCCCGGATGGCCCCGGGTGTCCGCGCCGCCTTCCGCGAGCTCTACCTGAGCCGGACCCCCGGCGCCGACGAAGGCCGGGCCCAGGCCTGGCTCCAGGGCCTGATCGACGAGCGCCGCTACGTCGAGGACGTCTACGCGGGCCGCTGAGCCCGCCCGAGCCGCGGGGGGGGGGGCGCGCGCCCGCCGCCGCCCGCGGCCCGGCGGGCCGCGCCCGCCCGCCCGCCCCGACACCC
>NZ_JBHWIJ010000071.1:0-5569 GCF_042732255.1 Kitasatospora sp. NPDC059803
CCTCACGCCCCGCCGGCCGGATCGCCAACGCCGAGGCCACGCCGGACCTCCGCGTGGTAGGCATTCAGCAACTCGATCAGGGTTACTCCGTTCGGTAGTCGGCGGCCAAGCCTCCCGAAGGAAGCCTCGACCTTCGGACGGCCTGACCACCCTCAGCAGGAACCCGGGGTTCGAGCTCTAGAAGCTGCCGTGCGAGTCGGACCGTGGCGAGCTTGAACTCATCGACCGTGCGGGCCTGGTGGGGGATGCTCACCACCAGCCTGCGCTCATCGCCAGCACGCCCGACACGGTCTTCAATGTGAACATCCATGTCTGCAACAGGCCGCACGTGGCTGGTCCACGATGCCGGAGCCCACAAGACCGAGGTCGGGCGAGGCGTGCGGATCCGGTCCCATGCTTCGAGCCAATGCTTGATTTCGGAAGACGGAACCTCACAGGCCTGGACGAAGTCCTCCAGGAGTTCGCGACTGGGGCGGGCCCCGCCGCGGAGCACCAGGCTCAGCGTGCTCCGGGGGAGCCGACCGAGGCCGCCTGCTCGCCTTTCCAGCTCCCGAAGGGAAGGGCGGCCAACCTTCAGGTGCAAGTGCACCATCGCTTGCCACAAATCCCAGGGGGTGTTGATCATGGTGATGTGCGCAGGCCGCTCGGCCGGTGACTTGGCTCCCGCTCTGCGTGCAGCCCGCCACAGCCGACGCGCCTCGGTGAGCTCCTTCCTCATGGCACCGCATCCCGCCGCGTACGCCTCCACCACGTCCAGCGTCGGCACCGAGTCACCGCTCGCGGCTCGTGAGAGTCGCGTGGGGTGGATCCCGGTGATCTTGCCGAGCTCGGCGTAGGTGTGGCCGGAGCTCTGGCGCAGAACCCGCAGGTACAGCGCCAGAGCCGCCGACTCCTTGGTACGCGTGGTGACGGGCCGCTCAGGCCGTCCCATAGGGCGTCAGGCCTCCTGCGGGGCCAGGCGCAGGTACCGGTTCGTCCGGACGGACACGATGATGCCTACCGAGATCACGCCGATGCCACCCAGCAGGGCGAGGACCATGGTCACGGACGCCCCGGTGAGCACGAGCACGACGGCAGTCAGCATCAGAACGATCACGATGATCGCCTCGATGCCGGACAGGCCCGCAGCCCGCGGGGGCGTCGGGCCGGTCTTCACGCATGCAGCAGCGGCAGCCGCCAGGCGGCGGTCGGTCTTGGACACTTTTCTCCATGGGCAGTTGAGGGAAACGGACTCCACCGAGGCCTTCTAGCCCCGAACCGCACTGGCGCTGCCGGGGATTGCCGTCCCCCGCAACTGGCGGTAGCTCAGATCATCCCATCCCGCACGACATACACCGTCTGCGATCCCGGGTTGCAACTCCCTTTTGATGCATGCCTGTCCACACGACGTTGTGCGTGCACAACGTCGAGCGCGGGGTTTTCGCCCGTGAAAACCTCATGGCACCAGGTCCGGCCAAGAGGTCCACCCCAACGTCACATCCGGTGCCGATGCCGCCCTGATCAGCGAATATGCACCGATTAGAAGGACCTTGTGCCCAAGCGGGCGGCCAAATGTAGCAGCTTGCATGGCCAACGCAACCTGTTGAGCCAGTTGGTGCAGAACCGTCCAAGTTCCTATTGCGGCCCGGAGAGGCTCGTGTGAGGCTTCTGCGAAACGAGCACTATCAACTAGTTGCTCGCTTCCCTAGGCAGTAACGGACTCCACCGAAACCCTCAGGGACCCGAACGTCGAGGCGTTGCCGCGCCGACCCGTTCACCGCAGGTGACGTGCAGCTTTGCATGTCACCTGTTGCGTTTTCAGGCGGGGCAGCCCAACTCCCGCCGATGCGCAAGTCCGTCGTCGATTACCGGCTGCCGCGCCGTTCACTGCGGCTCACGAAAACCGTTGCGACCGATGCGTCAGCTCCGTCGATAGCGCCAGGGCCGCTTGCCACGATGCTTCCCTGGTCCTTGCCCTCTCGTGACAGCCCAACGCGTCAGGCCAAGGCCTTGGCGATGATTCGCATCGAGTCCACGATCACCACGGCGCCGGCGGCGGCCAGCTTGGTGTCCTTCCCCGGCTTGTTGGCGTAGCCGATAGTCGGGACGCCAGCGGCCTCCCCCGCCTCGACGTCGCGGGCCGCATCGCCGATGAAGATGCAGTGCTCCGGCCTGGTGCCCGCGGCCTCCATCGCTTCGAGCAGGAGGCACGGGTTCGGCTTCATGGACGAAGGGTCGCCCAGCGCCCGCCCGAAGACGCCGGCCACGTAGCGGCTGAGGCCGTGCTCGGTGAGGTAGGCCTCGATGGCCGCGCCCGCGTTGTTGCTGACCACCGAGACCAGCCGACCGGAGCGGGCAGCAGCCCGCAGAACCGATTCTCCGCCCGGGGTCAGGCGGGCGGCCCGGACGGCTTCGGTCTCCAGCGCGGCCAACTCTGCGTCCGTACTCTCCGTGAGCTCGGGGCGAGCGTCCGCGACCAGGCGGAGCAGGGCCAGTGGGTCGACCTCCTCCTCCGCCCCGGCCGGGATCTGCTCGCCTGCGGCGAGCAGGCCCTCACGGAGTCGGCGCGCGACCTCTGGGGCCGGAAGACCGGCGAAGACCGAGCACACCGGGCCGTCGAAGTCGAGGAGCACATGCTTCACCGGCCGCAGCACGTCGGCGAGTTGCTGAGGGGTGGCGGTCATGGCTGCCGCTCGTAGGCGATCGTGCTCCACACGCTGTTGAACCACATCTGGGCTGCTGGACGTACTGCGATCCGAGCGAGGCGTCGTCCGGGCCGGCGGCGTGGTGGAACAGGGTGGTGTCCTTGCCGGTCACGTCGTAGAAGGTGTGGGCGGTGTCGTCGATGGCCACGGTGCGCTCGCGGAGCGGGTAGAAGCCGAAGAGCGCCTCCGACCGGTTCAGGATGTACAGCTTGAACAGGCTGGACGCCCGGTGCACCTTGACCTGGACGCTCGCCTTCTGGACCAGGCCCAGCTCGGCCAGCATCTCCACCGAGTGCTCGATGCCGCCGGCGTTCGTCAGGGCGATGTTGCGCGCGCGCTGCCGGAGGACGGCCTCGTCCTGGAGCCCATCGACCAGGACCGGCACGGCCATCGGCGCCGTGGTGTCCGGTAGCAGCAAGCGGACCGTGATGGACTCCGGTGCCAGTCGGCCGGAGCGGACCTTGTCGAGCGGCTCCTGCAGCGCGTTGTGAAGGGTCTCGCTGGAGAAGCCGGCGAAGTCGAGCGTCACCTGCTGCTGCTCGAAGGCCGCCTCCAGGTGCGGCCGCAGCCCGACCGGCCGGGAGGTGCGCTCCCGCACGAACGAGCCGCTCCCCTGCCGGGTCCCGATCAGCCCCTCGGTGCGGAGCAGGTCGAGCGCCTTGTCCACCGTGCCGCGCACCATGCCGCAGTGCTTCGCCAGCTCAAGGCCGGGGGGAGCTTGTCACCGGTCTCGAAGCCCGGCTTCTTCATGAGGATCGAGGCCCGCAGAGAGCTGCCGACCTGCGGATACGGGGGCGAGGTCATCCGGGTCTAGAGGGGTCGTCTGGCAGCGGGCCCAGGCCGAGGTGCTGGCGCCGGCCGACTGCGCGACGAAGCTCGGCAAGCGGCCGTACGACCTGCGGCACGCAGGGATCTCGCTCGGGCTGAACTCCGGAGTCGGCCCGACGGAGGCGTGGCCGTCATGCTGCGGGTCTACGCGAAGTGCCTGCACGGCACCGTCGAGTACGCGAACGAGTTGATCTCGAAGCGGCTCAACCGGAACCGTCCGGCGCCGCCGGCCCTGGGTCCTGGTCCGCAGCTGGTCCGTATGCGCTGATCAGCGCTGGGATTCGGGCGGAACAGAGTGAGACAAGCCGCTCAAATGGGGTGCCGCTCGTTCCTCGCTTCAAGAAAACGAAGAAGGGCCCGCAATCTGCGTTTCCGCAGATCACGGGCCCTTCTCTATCCTGTGGCTGGTGCAGGGTTCGAACCTGCGTAGCTTGCGCGGCAGATTTACAGTCTGCTCCCTTTGGCCGCTCGGGCAACCAGCCAGGATCTTGTCCCCCGGGGCGTACGCCCCGTTCGACTTCGTAAACAATACCTGATGCCGGGGGGTGCTCCGCCACTCGATAGGTCACGTGATGATCAAGGGCCACGGCGTGGCTGTCGGGGGCGGGGGCGGGGTGCCGCTGGATAGGCTGGGGAGGCGGACGCCCGGTGGGGCAGGCCGTGCCAGTGAAGCCAGAACATCAAGGAGACCAACACCCATGGCCGACTCCAGTTTCGACATCGTCTCGAAGGTCGAGTGGCAGGAGGTCGACAACGCGATCAACCAGACCTCCCGTGAGATCGCCACCCGTTTCGACTTCAAGGGCGTCGGCGGCGAGATCAGCCGCTCCGGCGAGAAGATCGAGATGAAGGCCAACGGCGAGGAGCGCGTGAAGGCCATCCTGGACGTCCTACAGGGCAAGTTCATCAAGCGCGGACTGTCGCTCAAGGCCCTGGACGCCGGTGAGCCGCAGCTGTCCGGCAAGGAGTACAAGATCTTCGCGGACATCAAGGAGGGCATCTCCACGGAGGATGCCAAGAAGGTCGCGAAGATCATCCGTGACGAGGGCCCGAAGGGCGTCAAGGCTCAGGTCCAGGGCGACGAGCTGCGGGTCAGCTCGAAGAGCCGCGACGACCTGCAGACCGTGCAGGCCCTGCTCAAGGGCAAGGACCTGGACTTCGCGATCCAGTACGTGAACTACCGCTGACCCCTGGAGGGTTGTGCGGCAGGGCCCCGCCCCCGGGAGCTTGAGCACCAGGGGGCGGGGCCTTTCGCGTGGGTGGGGTCAGCCGGCGGCGGGGTGGGGGTGGGTGGCCGTGGCGAGGGCTTGGGCCTGGGCGCGCAGGGTGGCGAGCTGGTCCAGCAGGGTGGCCGGGCCGGAGGTCTTGGCCCGGGTCGGGGCGGTCGCCGTCCGGGCGGCCGGGAGCTGGGCGATCAGGCTCTGCAGGGTGGCCTGAAGGGTGGCGACGAGCTGCTGGACGGCTGCGGGGTCGGGGGTGGTGGACGTGGTCTCCGCGAGCAGGCCGGCGATCTGGTTGATGACGTCGCCGAGAGCCCCGAGGGCCGTGCTCGGGTCCGGGGTCGCGGGCGGGGCCGGGGCGGCGGGCACCGGGATGGCCGGCGGGGTCAGGTCGGCGGGCAGGGCCAGGTCCGCCGGCAGGAGCGGGGCGGCAACCGCCAGGTCGGCGGGCACCGGGATGGCGGCGGGGTTCGGGGCGGAGGCGACGGTGGTGCGCGGGGCCGTGGCTTCGTGGCCGGCGGCGGACGCCGTGGTGACCACGGTCAGCGCGAGGGCCGCGATCAGCGCGGCGACCATCCGGGTGGCACGCATGGGTACTGCTTCCTCTCAAGTGCGAGGCAGGCGGGATCGCCTGCTCCACACGGTGGGGCAGCATTCCTGACGCAGCCACCGCAGTTACGCCGAACGGCGCGCGGCAGCTGGCCGACGATGAGCCACCCGACGACAGGTCAGTCGTCGGGCGCCCCCCCCCGGGTGGGGGGGGGGGGGGGCAGGGCCCCCGGCGCGGACAGGTCCACCCCGCCCGCCCCCGGGGGGGGGCCGCGCCCCCCCCCCGGC
>NZ_JBHWIJ010000071.1:5579-11122 GCF_042732255.1 Kitasatospora sp. NPDC059803
GACACAGCGCGCGGCGGGCTGAGCCCCACCCCGCCCCCCACAGAGACAGACCGGCACCCCCCCGCCCAGCCGCTGGTGCCGCGGTGGGCGGAAAGGCCGACGGACGCGAACTCGTCCACCCGGCCGGCCTCGGTGCGGGCGCCGATCCGCCGCAGGGCGCGGGAGATCGGGGAGCCCTCGGGCGGGAAGGGTTCGAACTCGCCCTTGGTGAGCGGGCCGAGGACGATCCGGCCGTCCTCCCAGACGGCGGCGCGCTGGGTGCCGCTGCCGCCGAAGTACTCGGCCTCGACGCAGGCGATCGGGCCCGCCTTGGACCAGGCGGCCAGCCGGAGTTCGAAGCCGCCCGGGTGCCAGCCGAAGCCGGCCGCCTCGGCGGGCTTCGTCGAGCCGCCGTCGGTCTGGAGGGCGGAGAGCACCGCGGGGGTGACCGGTATCAGGGCCAGCCCCTGCGCCAGCGGCACCACCCGGGCCGCCGAGGTTTCTGCCGCGGCCACCGCCAGCAGCTCGAATGTTCCTATCAGGGCCTGGAGTTCATAGGACATGCCGGTCATCGTGTCCCACCGCACCGACAGTCGGCGCGGAGTTTATGATTCCGTGCCCGGCTGGAGTCCGTAGAGCAGGGTGAAGACCGTCACGTCCACCGCGTCCTCGGCCGTGCTGGGTGCTTCCTCGTTCAGTTCGTCGATGACTGCGGCGAGTTGGGTCCGCAGCCGGATCAGCCGGTCCGGGCTGAGCCGCAGCGTCGAGTGCACGAACAGGCCGGGCGGCCCGACCGATCCGTCCCGGGGCGAGCTGAAGTCCAGCCGCCCGCCGAGGACCTGTGCCCGGAAGTCGCCGCGGACCCGGTCGATGGCGGCCAGGATGGCGTCGTACGCCTCGGAGCGGCCCGGGGAGTCGGCGGTGAACATCTCCGGGGCGAGCCGGATCGACTCCTGCGCGGCGGCGTAGCGGCTTTCGACGATGCCGGAGACCAGCCGGGTGCCGGCCACGATGACCAGCCCGGCCTTCTCCAGCTGCTTGATGTGCCGGTAGAGCTTGGTCTGCGGTTCGCCGAGCGCGGCGGCGATCTCCTTGGCGGTGAGCGGGCGTTCCTCGCCGGATTTCAGGGCGCCGAGGATGGCCAGCCGCAACGGGTCGGCCAGTGCCTTGAGCACGGCGACGTCGGCCACCTGGCGTTCCTTGACCCAGGTGGTGGGTTGCTCGCCGCCGTCGGCGGGTTCCAGATCGTGCTCGGCCACGGGCACCACCTTGGCAGATCGGCCGCGCCGCACGCAATCACGCTCTGGTGAGCGCTCACCCTTGCGCAACCAATCATGCTTCCGACATCATTCACGTCAATGTGAATGATGTCGGAAGCGCGAACGGCGGGGTGGGTCATGGCGGGGAACAGAACGGCGGCTGACGAGTCAAAGACGGCGGAGGAGGCGCTAGCGAAGGCCGAGGCGGCCACGCCGCCCGTCCCGCTGCGACGGAACCTGCGCTTCCAGGCGCTCTGGGCCGGCCAGGCCGCCGCGACGCTCGGCATGCGGATCGGCGACACCGCCTTCCCCCTGCTGGTCCTCGCGCTCACCGGTTCCTCCACCGCCGCCGGGGCCTTCGGGGCCGTACAGATGGTCACGACCCTGCTGCTGGGCGTCCACGGCGGTGTGGTCGCCGACCGCCTCGACCGCCGCCGGGTGCTGATCGCCTCCGACGCCGCCCGACTGCTCGTCACGGCGACCGTCCCGGTGGCCATGGCCTTCGACCGGCTGACCCTGGCCCACCTGCTGCTCGTCGCCGCCGCCGTCGGGGCGACCATTGCGTACAGCGGCCCGATCCGGCTGCTGGCGCTGCGCTCGGTGGTGGCGCCGGAGCAGCTGCCGCAGGCGCTCGCCCAGGACGAGGCCCGGATGACCGGGGCCGCGCTGGCCGGTCCGCCGCTGGCCGGCTTCCTGTACGGGCTCGGCAGCGCGGTGCCGTTCCTCGGCACCGCGCTCGCCTCCCTGCTCGCGCTGGTGGCCGCGCTCGTGGTGCGCTTCCCCGGCCGCCCCGCCGCCGCACAGCCGAGCGGCGAAGCCGACGCGCAGCCGAGCGGCGAAGCCACCGCACAGCCGAACCGCGAACCGGGCGGCGCGGAGCCTACCCCCGAGTCCGGCGGCGCCCTGGCCGGGTTCCGCCTGCTCGCCGCCTCCCCGCTGCTGCGCTCCGCCCTGGCCGTCCTGCTGGTGGTCAACCTCGCCGGGACGGCCCTGATGCTGCCGGTGATGGTGCTGCTGCGGGACGGCGGCACGGGCAGCGCCGGGATCGGCCTGGCGCTGGCCGGCGAGGCGGTCGGGGCGCTGGCCGGAACGGTCCTGGTGTCCCGGCTGCACCGGCTGGCCGGGCCGGGCGTCCTGCTGCTGCTGGTGGCCTGGACCGCCGTGCCGGTGACGCTGGCGCCGCTGCTGCCGGGCGGGGTGGTCACCGTGTTCGCCGCGCTGTTCGTGGTGGGGATCGGCGTTCCGGCCCTGCGGGTGATGCTGGACCTGCTGGTGTTCCGGCAGGTGCCGGACGAGCTCCGCGGCCGGGTGATCGCGGCGACCATGACGCTGCTGACCGCGGGCATGCCGGCCGGGACGCTCGGCAGCGGCCTGCTGCTGGACCACCTCTCCCCCGCCGTCGCACTGACCGCGATCAGCGTCCTGCTCGCGGCCGCCCTGCTGCCCGCGACCGTGAGCCGTACGCTGCGTCGCGCCGCCTGGCCGGCCCCGCAGGATCCGGCGGCCCGCCCCTGACAGTCGCTCACCCGTGCGGGTGCACGCCGCATGCGGCGTCCTCGGCAACCGGGTGAACTGGCCGGGTACGGCCCGCCCCGGGGCCCTTCCCGGGCGGCGTCCGCGCGCGGGGCGCCTCCCGCCCGGGCGTCGCGCAGCCGACCGGGGCCGTGCCGGAGGAGGACAGATGGGTTCCACGGACGCGCCCTCGCCCGGCCGGGGCGGCCCCGGCGAGGCCGCTGCCCCCGACGGTTCCAGCAGGTCCGGTGACCCGAGCGACCCTGGTGACCCGAGCAGCCCTGGTGAGCAGGGAGACCCCGGCGGCCAGGGAGGCCCCGGCGACCGGGGGAGCCCCGGCGGACCGAGGAGCCCCGGCGCCCCGACCACCCGCGAGCGGACCGGCTCGGTGGCCGCCCGGGTGGTCACCGCCCCCCGGATGTCCTGGCTGACGCTCGCCCTGATGACCACGAGTTCGGTGGCCAGCCTGCGCTCCGCCCCGACCATGGCCGTCTACGGCCTGGCCTGCGTCTTCCTCTACCTCGTCCCGGCGCTGGTGTTCCTGCTGCCGACCGCGCTGGTCTCCGCCGAGCTGGCGTCCGGCTGGGAGGGCGGCGTCTACCGCTGGGTCTCGGAGGGCCTGTCGAAGCCGCTGGGCTTCCTCGCCGTCTGGTGCCAGTTCGCGATGACGATCTTCTACTACCCGTCGCTGCTGGCGTACGTGGCGTCGACGATCGCGTACGTCGTGAACCCGAGGCTGGCCAGCAACGGCCCGTACACCGCCGTGGTGATCATGGTGCTGTACTGGACCGGCGTCTGGGTCTCCTCGCGCGGGACGAAGGCCGTGGCCGGCCTGTCCTCGATGGGCCTGGTGATCGGCACGCTGATCCCCGGCACGCTGCTGGTGGTGCTCGGCTTCGTCTTCCTCGGCCAGGGCAACGGCTCCGCCGCGCCGATGGACTCCGCGCACCTGCTGCCGCAGTGGGCCGGCCTGGCCAGCCTGGTGCTGATCGTCAACAACTTCCTCAGCTACTCCGGCATGGAGATGAACGCGGTGCACGTCTCCTCGCTGCGCAATCCGGCGCGGGAGTTCCCGCGCTCGATGTTCACCGCGTCCGCGATGGTGCTGCTGATCTTCATCCTGCCGGCACTGGCGATCAGCTGGGTGGTGCCGTCCAGCGAGCTGAGCCTGACGGCCGGCGTGATGCAGGCCTTCGACGCCTTCTTCCAGTACTTCGACATCGGCTGGCTCACCCCGGTGATCGCGGTGGCGCTGATCTCGGCCTCGCTCGGCGGCATGCTGACCTGGCTGGCCGGGCCGTCCAAGGGCCTGTTGATGATCTCCCGGCAGGAGGGCTACCTTCCGCCGTTCCTGCAGAAGCTGAACCGGGAGGGCGTCCAGCAGAACCTGCTGG
The DNA here is from genome assembly GCF_042732255.1 of Kitasatospora sp. NPDC059803. Lineage (NCBI taxonomy): Bacteria > Bacillati > Actinomycetota > Actinomycetes > Kitasatosporales > Streptomycetaceae > Kitasatospora > Kitasatospora sp. NPDC059803. Next base: position 9,724 of record NZ_JBHWIJ010000071.1, read on the forward strand.
TCGCCCAGGGCGTGGTCACCACGGCGATCGCCCTGCTGTACGCGCTGATCCCGAACGTCTCCAGTGCGTACTGGATCTTCTCGGTGATCACCACGCAGGTGTACCTGATCGTCTACCTGCTGATGTTCACCGCCGCGATCCGGCTGCGCCGCACCCGGCCGGACCACCCGCGCGGCTACCGGGCCCCGGCGCTGGTGCCGATCTGCGTGGTCGGGCTGCTCGCCTCGGCGTGCGCGATGGCGATCGGCTTCGTACCGTCCTCGCAGTTCGGCAGCGGCAGCGTCTGGACGTACATCGGGATCGTCGGCGGCGGTCTGCTGGTCCTCGGCCTGCTGGTCCCGTACCTGTTCCTGCGGCTGCGCAAGCCCGGCTGGCGCTCCCCGGAGGCGGCGGCGGAGCTGGCCGCGCAGGAGTCGGCCGAGCTGCGCGGCGCCGCGGGCGGTGCGGCATGACCACGAGCCTGATGGCCTCCCGGCACCGCTGGATCTACCTCGGGGCGATCGGGCTGCTGGTCGCGATGCTGATCACCGGCCTGCTCTCGTTCACCCGGCTGCACGCCACCGACCAGGCCGACCGCAAGGCCGGACAGCTCGCCCGGGCGCTGGGTTCGGCCGGCTATCCGGTGCCCGCGCGGGACCAGATCGTGCACACCCTGGGCGAGGACGGCGGCGCCGTCTGCGCGAACCCGTCGAACGCGCTGACCCAGGCGCAGTGGACGTCCGGCATGTCCAACGGCGCCGACGGGCCGGGCCAACGGCCGGTGCTGTCCGACCGCGACGCGGTGCGGGCCGAGGCGGTCGTGCTCTCGGTGTACTGCCCGGGCAGGCTCGCCGAGATCCAGGACAAGATCGACGACCTCAACTTGCAGGACACCGTCCGCAAGTAGCCCGCCCGGCTTTCGAGGAGGACCCGACCGTGCCTCGACCCTTCACCACCGAGGACTACACCCCGCACGAGCTGGGCTTCGTCTCATGACGGGGCCGTCACCCCGCTGCTCCGCCGTCAGAACGGCGGCCCGGCTGTGCGATTTTCTTACGAGGCGGTCATGGTTCACCCAGCGTCCTCCAAGTTTGCGTTGGTAGTTTCGGTGAGCATGACCAAGCTGCTCAGCCCGGCCCCGCCCACCCCGGCGCGGGCCGGGCGACTGCGACCCCTGACCGCCCGCCCCCGTCGTACCGGTCTGTCGAGACTCCGGCTGCTGGCCTGGCCGGTCTACCTGACCGCGCTCGTCTGGTTCCTGCGCACCCAGGGCATGGCCTTCGCCAACGACGTGGTGTTCCTGTGGCTGATCGGTGCCCTGCTGACGGGGGGGGGGGGCCCCGCGGCCGCCCCCCCCCCGGGGGCGCGGGGTGGGGGGGGGCGGGGTGGGGGGGGGGGAGCGCGGGGTGTGGGAGACCGC
>NZ_JBHWIJ010000071.1:11132-31753 GCF_042732255.1 Kitasatospora sp. NPDC059803
GGGCGTGCGCTCGCCGCCCCGGGGGCGCGCGCGCGAGCCCCGCCCCCCCCCCCGCGGCTTCCTGCTGGTGCTGCGCGACTGGGTGCCGGTGATGGCCGCGGTCTGGACGTACTCGCTGCTGCGCGGCTACGGCGCGCACACCCCGTGGGCCCCGCACTGGCTGCCGCAACTGCGCGCCGACGAGGTGCTCGGCTTCGGCGAGACCTGGACCGTCCGGCTCCAGCACGCGCTGTGGACGCCCGGCTCGCCGCACTGGTACGACTACGCGGCGACCGTCGTCTACCTCTCGCACTTCTTCCTGGTCTTCGTCCTGCTCGCGGTGCTCTGGCGGCGCCGGCACGACCGGTTCCGCCAACTGCTCGCCTGCTACCTGCTGCTCACCTTCGCCGGCTTCGCCACGTACCTGCTCTACCCGGCCGACCCGCCGTGGCTGGTCGCCCAGGAGGGCCACCTGCCGGGGCTCACCCGGGTCGTGTGGGACGTGATCTCCACCAGCGGGCTGCCGCAGGCCAACTCGCTGGTCGAGAACGGCAGCCAGTTCGCCAACGACGTCGCCGCGATGCCCTCGCTGCACTCCGCCTACCCGGCGATGCTGCTGTTCTTCTTCTGGCCGACGGCCCGCCCCTGGCTGCGGGCACTGCTGGTCGCGTATCCGCTCGCGATGGCGTTCACCCTGGTGTACGGCGCCGAGCACTTCATCGTGGACATCTTCGCGGGCTGGGCGTACGCGGCGGCGGTGGTGTTGGGCCTGCGCCGGCTGCGGAACCGGCGTACCCGGCTCATCAGGGAGCGGGCAGACTTGGCCGGGTGCCGAACCAGCCCCTCCCTCCCGTGAAGCCCACCGCCGAACAGCTCCAGGCGGCCAAGGACACCACCATCCCGGACGTCACCGGGCCCGGACTGCGGGTGCTGTTCTGCGGCATCAACCCGGGCCTGTGGTCCGGCGCCACCGGGCACCACTTCGCCCGCCCCGGCAACCGCTTCTGGCCCGCCCTGCACCGCTCCGGCTTCACCGCGCGCCAGTTCCGCCCGGACGAGCAGGGCGAACTGCCCGCGCTCGGCCTGGGCATCACCAACGTCGCCCCGCGCACCACCGCCAAGGCCGACGAACTGACCGCCGAGGAACTGCGCGAGGGCGGCGCAGCGCTCACCGAGCGCGTGCTGCGGCTGCGCCCGCGCGTCCTGGCCGTGCTCGGCATCGGCGCCTACCGGACGGCCTTCGGGCAGCGGCGGGCCGCGATCGGCCGCCAGCCGGAGGGCATCGGCGACACCGCGGTGTGGGTGCTGCCCAACCCGAGCGGGCTCAACGCGCACTACACGCTGGACGCGCTGGCCGCCGAGTTCCGCCGGCTCCGGGACACCCTGGACGGCTGACGGCTGAGGGCTGACGACTGAGGGCTGACGGCCGCCGGATCCAGTGGCACGACCCGGTCACTCCGGCAGCACGGCCAGCTCCAGGGCGGCCAGCCGCGCCGGGTCGGCGACCACCTCGTAGCCGGCCACCCGGCCGTCCGCCACCGCCACCCGCAGCACCAGCCGCAACCGCCCGCCCGGGGCGATCACGATCCCCGGCACCCCGTCCACCAGCGCCACCGCGCCGAACCGGGCCCGCCGGCCGAACACCGTCGTCTCCCGGGCCACCGTCTCCGCGCCCCGGGCCACCAGGGAACGCCCGGCCGGCAGCGCGGCCGGATCGGCCCGGCGCACCACGTCCGGCGCCAGCACCGCCAGCAGCGCGGCCAGGTCCCCGCCCCGGGCGGCGGACAGGAACGCCTCCACCACCCGCCGGTGCCCGGCCAGCCGCTCCGGCGGCAGCGCGGCCGCCCCGCGCACCCGCTGCCGGGCCCGGCTGGCCAGCTTCTTGGCGGCCGCCGGGCTCCGGCCGACGATCGGCGCGATCTGCTCGAACGGCACCGCGAAGCCGTCGTGCAGCACGAAGGCGACCCGCTCGGCCGGCCCCAGCCGATCCAGCACGACCAGCAGCGCCCGGCCCACCGAGTCGACCAGCAGCGCCTCCCGCTCCGGATCCGCTCCCTCGGCCCCCGCGCCGGCCGCCGGATCCGGCAGGCCGTCCGGCAGCGCGTCGCCGGCCGCCTGCTCACGGCGCACCGCGCGGGCCCGCAGCACGTCCAGGCAGATCCGCGACACCACCGTGGTCAGCCAGCCCGGCAGGTTGTCCACCTCGTCCGGGCCGGCCCGGTCCAGCCGCAGCCACGCCTCCTGGACGGCCTCCTCCGCCTCCCCCGTCGACCCGAGCATCCGCTGGGCGACCGCCCGCAGCCGCCCCCGCTCGGCCTCGAACCGCGCCGCCAGCACCTCGTCCCGGTCCATCGGTCACCTTTCCTCGGCCCCGCCCGTCACACCGATGACGATCCACCCAGCACCGAAGTGACGGGAGAACGCTGTGACCACCACCACCCTGCTGCACCTGGACTCCAGCATCAGCCTCGGCGACTCGGTCAGCCGCGCGCTGACCGCCCGGTTCGCCGCCGCCTGGCGCGCCCGGCACGGCTCCGCCGGCCGGTACGTCTACCGGGACCTCGCCGCCGAGCCGGTCGCCGCGATCGGCGCCGGGTACGCCATGCTCGGCCGCCGCGTCGAACGCAAGGGGACCATCCCGGCCTCCGACGTCGCCGCCCTCGCCGAAGGCCCGGACGAGGAACACGAGTGGTCCCTCACCCACCCGCTGGTCGACCGGCTGCTCGCCGCCGACACCGTGCTGCTCGGCGTGCCGATGTACAACCTCACCGTCCCGGCCGTGTTCAAGGCCTGGATCGACCGGATCAGCTTCCCCGGCGTCTACACCGACCCGGCCACCGGCGAGAGCCTGCTGCGCCGCACCCGGGTCGTCGTCGCGGCCGCCCGCGGCGGCGGCTACGGCCCCGGCACCCCGCGCGAGGCCTTCGACTTCCAGACCCCGTACCTGCGGGCCTACTTCGCCAGGCTCGGCGTCCCGGCCGAGCACCTGCACATCGTCCCGGCCGAACTCACCCGCGCCGACGACATCCCCGCCCTGGCCGGGCTGCAGCCGCTAGCCGCGAAGTCCCTGGCCGACGCCGAGGCCGCCCTGGACGCGCTCGCCACCGCCTGATCTACAGCGGGGTGACGGCCTTCAGCACCACCAGCAGGGCCACGGCGGCGTTGAGCGCGCACAGCGCCGACGCCGCCGTACCGGCCGCGGCGACCATCGCGGCCAGGCCCGCCCGGGTCTTCGCCGGGGGCCAGTTGCGGGACGTCGGCACCGGGCCGAGCAGTGCGGCGACCCGGCGCGGCACCGGGCCGGGCGCGGGCGCCGGGGCGGCGAAGGCCGCGAAGCCGGGCGCCGGCGCCGCGTGCGACACCAGGGCCGCCCGGGCCACCGCCCGCGCGGTGATCCGGCGGTCCCCCACCTCCTGGGCCGACTCCTCGTCCGCCCAGCGCTCCGCGCTGAACGCCACCGCGTACTGCAGCGGCCGCAGGAACGGGTTGACGCAGGCGGCCAGTTGGGTGGTCAGCAGGTACCGGTGGTGGCGGTGGCGCAGGTGCGCCCGCTCGTGCGCGAGCAGCGCCTCCCGCTCGTCCTCGGGCAGCCCGGCCAGCATCCCGGTGGAGACCACCACCCGCCCCGGCGAACCGGGCAGCGCGTACGCGTACGGGCTGCGGTCCGGCAGCACCGCGAGGTCACCGGCCGACTCCGGCCCCGCCGGCAGCCCGGTCAGCGCCCGCCGGGCCCGGGAGCGCACCCGCAGGTGCCGGCCGACCGTCCGGACACAGGCCGCGGCCACCAGGACCAGCAGCCACATCGCGGCCGTCCCGAACGTCTCGTGGTACGGCAGCGCGGCCCGCACCTCCGGGTCGGACCAGCTGTCCGGCAGCGGGTTGCCGGGGATCTGCGCGGTGCCCACCACGCCGATCAGGCCGAGGCAGAGCACACTGCACACCGCCATCACCGCGCTGATCACGGTCATCAACCGGGCCGCACCGCGCGGGTGCAGGTGCTGCTCGGTGAGACGCGCGATCGGCACCGCGGTCAGCGGCAGGATGAGCGGGAGGAAGACGAAGAAGCCCACGGGTCAGCTCTCACGGTCGGCCGCTGCCGGATCGACGGACGCGGCGTCCAGCAGCGCCCGCAGCAGGTCCTCGTCGTGCGGGAGCAGCGCGCTCACGAAGCTGGCCAGGACGGCGTCCCGGTCCGCTTCTCCGTCGAGCATCCGGCGCATCCGCAGGGCCGCCAGCCCGGCCGCGTCGGAGGAGGCCTGCCACAGGTAGGAGCGGCCCGAACGGGACCGCGAGACGGCGCTCTTGGCATGTAGCCGGGACAGGATGGTCATCACGGTGGTGTACGCCAGGTCGCCCTCCAGGCGCTCCTGGACCCACCCCGCGGTGGCCGGGCCGGGCGCCTGTTGGAGCACAGCGAGCACCTGTGCCTCCAACTCGCCCTGGCCGCGCCGTCTGACGGGCGCTTCCGCGGCCGCCGAGGCGTGCCTCTCGTCTGCCATGACGGCCCACTCCCTCCGGATGTCGCGCCCCGTAGCCGGCGGGGCACGCGTTCATCCTAACGAGCGCGGGCCCGGCGCGAACCGGTTCGTGCCGGGCTTCCCGCCTCCACCGCCCTCGACGCGTCGCTCGAACGGCCCAGGCCCGGTTGCCCGGCGCCCCGGCCCGGCGGACGGTCGAAGTCCGTACGGTCCGCCCGTAGGCCTGTTCGGCCCCTGGAGGAGTCCATGAGCAGCCCGTCGCCCGACCCCGCGCAGCCGGAGCAGCCCCCGCGCACCGGCCCCGAGCAGCCCGGGCAGCCCCGGCGCACCGGCCCCGAACAGCCCGGGCAGACCTGGCGCACCACCCCCGGCACACCGCAGCCGACGCCGGGCAACGAGTTCCGCGACTGGGCGCCCGGCCTGGTGATGTTCGCCGGTGTGCTGATGCTGATCAACGGCATCATGGAGGCCCTCCGGGGCATCATGGCGGTCTCCAACGACGACCTCTTCGTCCACACCCCCCGCTACGTCTTCCGGTTCGACCTCACCGGCTGGGGCTGGGTCCACATCGTCGTCGGCGTGCTGGTCGCGGTGACCGGCGCGTTCCTGCTCAAGGGCGCCGCCTGGGCCCGCTACGCCGGTATCTTCTTCACCTCGCTGAGTGCCCTCGACAGCTTCCTGGTCCTGCCGTACTTCCCGCTCTGGTCGCTCGTGGTGATCGCACTGGACGTCTTCATCATCTGCGCGCTCTGCGTCTACCGCCCCCAGGAGGGCACCACGCTCTGACGCCCCGGTGGTCCACGCGCCCGGACCCGTCTCAGGTCCGGACCCGCCTCAGGCCCGGACCCGTCTCAGGTCCGGGCCCGCTGGGTGACCGCGATGCAGACCAGCACCACCACCGCCGTGACGGGTGCGGCCGCCGGCAGGTCCTCGCCCAGCAGCAGCACCGACCAGACCAGCGTCAACAGCGGCTGCGCGAGCTGCAGTTGGCTGGCCCGCGGCACCCCGATCTCCGCCATCCCCCGGTACCAGAGCACGAACCCGCCGAACTGCGACACCGCCGCCGTGTACGCCAGCCCGGTCAGCGCCTTCGCCCCGAGGTGGACCGGCTCGGCGGGCAGCGCGAGGGCCGCGGTCAGCAGCGTCACCGGCAGCGCGGCCACCACCGCCCAGGCGATCACCTGGGCTCCCGGCAGGTCCCGGGAGAGCCGCCCGCCCTCCGCGTACCCGGCCGCGCAGATCGCCACCCCGACGAACAGGAGCAGGTCCGCGACGGTCGGCCGACCGTGGCTCTGCAGCAGGGTGAAGCCGAGGACGGCCGCCGCCCCCGCCACCGCCGCCGCCCAGAACGCCCGGGACGGCCGACGGCCGGTGCGCAGCGCCGCGCACACCGCGGTGGCCAGCGGCAGGACGCCGATGACCACCGCCGAGTGGGCCGTCGAGGAGGTCCGCAGGGCGAGCGTGGTCAGCAGCGGGAAGCCCAGCACGCAACCGCCCGACACCACCAGCAGGGCGGGCCAGTGCCGCCGCTTCGGCAGCGGGGCGCCGACGGCCACCAGGTAGAGCGCGGCCAGCACTCCCGCCAGGGCGCCGCGCAGCCCGGTCGCGGTCCACGGGCCGAAGCCTTCCAGGGCCCACGCGGTCGCGGGGAAGCTGAGGGAGAAGGAGGCCACCCCGAGGGCGGCCAGGGCGGTGCCGGAGGCGGGGCTTCGCGGTGCTACCGCCGACGGGCGGGTAGCGCTATCTTGTGCCGTCATGAATGAGCGTAGCAGTGTGACCGAACTCGCCGACAGGCTGCGGCGGGAGGTCGAGCGCTACCCGGAGGGGCGAAAGCTGCCCTCCAGCCGGGTGCTGGTGGAGCGCCATCAGGTCAGCCCGGTGACGGTCTCCCGGGCCATCGCGGTCCTCGCGGCCGAGGGCCTGGTGGTCTCCCGGCCGGGCGCCGGGGTGTTCCGGGCGGCGGCCTTCGCCGGGCGCCCGGCCGGCACCGCCGCGCCCGCCGCCCGTCCCGGCGACCTCTCCTGGCAGGAGGTCGCGCTCAGCGCCGACTCCGACCCCCGCGACCTGCTGGCCGCCCCGGTGTTCGCCACCCTCCGCGTGCCCCCGCCCGACGTCATCGACCTCAACAGCGGCTACCCGCACGCCTCGCTGCTGCCCGAACGCCTGCTGGCCACCGCCCTCGCCCGGGCCGGGCGGCGCCCGGGCGCCTGGAACCGGCCGCCCACCGACGGCCTCACCGAGTTGCGCGGCTGGTTCGCCCGCGACATCGGCGGCACCGGCGGGCCGATCGGCGCCGGGGACGTCCTGATCACCTCCGGCGGGCAGGGCGGGCTCACCGTGGCCATGCGCTCGCTCGCCGCGCCCGGCGCGCCCGTCCTCGTGGAGTCGCCGACCTACTCGGGCATCCTGGCGGTCGTCCGCGCGGCCGGGCTGCGGCCCGTCCCCGTCCCGGTCGACGCCGACGGCGTGCGCACCGACCTGCTGGCCGACGCCTTCGAGGCCACCCGGGCGCGGGTCTTCGTCTGCCAGCCGCTGTTCCAGAACCCGACCGGCGCGGTGCTCTCACCCACCCGGCGCTCCGAGGTGCTGCGGATCGCCCGGGCGGCCGGCGCGTTCGTCGTCGAGGACGACTTCGCCCGCCTGCTCGTCCACGCGGACGCCCCCGCGCTGCCGCGCCCGCTCGCCGCCGACGACCAGGACGGGGTCGTGGTGCACCTGCGGTCGCTGACCAAGGCCGCCTCGCCCAACCTGCGGGTCGGCGCGCTCACCGCGCGCGGCCCGGCCCTGGCCCGGCTCCGGGCCACCCAGGTGGTGGACAGCTTCTTCGTGCCCCGGCCGCTCCAGGAGGCGACGCTGGAACTGGTCGCCGACCCCGGCTGGGCCCGCCACCTGCGCGCCCTCGGGGCGGAACTGCGGACCCGCCGCACCGCCACCGTCGCCGCCCTGCACCGCGAACTCCCCGGCCTGCTCGGCGTCTACCGGCCCGGCGGCTACCACCTGTGGCTGCGGCTCCCGGACGGCGTCGACGACGCCGCCCTCACCGCCGCCGCCCTGCGCGCCGGCGTCCAGGTCACCCCCGGCCGCCCGTACCACGCCGCCGAACCCCCGGCCCCGCACCTGCGCCTCAGCTACGCCGCCGCCGAGAGCTCCGCGCACGCCGTCGAGGGGATCCACCGCCTCCGCCGGGCCTACGAGGACCTGCCGGCCTGACCTCCGGCCCCGCGCGGAGCAGATCTCAGCGCCCGGAGCAGGCCTCAGCGCCTGTAGCAGGCCTCAGCGCCCGTAGCCCGCCATCCGCTCCAGCCGGGCGATGCGCTCCGCCATCGGCGGGTGGGTGGAGAAGAGCCGGGCGCCAGCCTCGCCGGGGCGGAAGGGGCTGGCGATCATCATGTGGCTGGCGGTCTGGATCTGCGGCTCCGGCGGGAGGGGCAGCCGGCGGGTGCCGGCGTCGAGCTTGCGCAGGGCGCCGGCCAGGGCGAGCGGGTCGCCGGTGATCCGGGCGCCGTCGGCATCGGCCTGGTACTCGCGGGAGCGGCTGACGGCCAGCTGGATGAGCCCGGCCGCCAGCGGGCCGAGGATCATGATGGCGAGCATGCCAAAGAGGCCGGGCCCGTCGTCGTCGTCGCCGCGGCCGAAGGGGATCAGCCAGGCGAAGTTCACCAGGAACATCACCACCGAGGCGAGCGCCCCGGCGACCGAGGAGATCAGGATGTCCCGGTTGTAGACGTGGCTCAGCTCGTGCCCGAGCACGCCCCGCAGCTCGCGTTCGTCCAGCAACTGCAGGATGCCGTCGGTGCAGCAGACGGCCGCGTTGCGCGGGTTGCGGCCGGTGGCGAAGGCGTTCGGCGCGGGGGTCGGGGAGATGTAGAGGCGCGGCATCGGCTGGCGGGCCGCGGTGGAGAGCTCGCGGACGATCCGGTAGAGCCGTGGCGCCTCGATCTCGCTGACCGGCCGGGCCCGCATGGCCCGCAGCGCGAGCTTGTCACTGTTCCAGTAGGCGTAGGCGTTGGTGCCGAGGGCGACCAGCAGGGCGATCACCAAGCCGGTTCGGCCGAAGAATCCGCCGATCACCAAGATGAGCGCCGAGAGGCCGCCGAGCAGGACGGCGGTCCTCAGTCCGTTGTGCCGGCGGTGCACGTCAGGCCCTCCAATGGTGCGGTGGGGAAGCCCTTTCTGCCTCGTCCCTCTTGCCCGGTCAACGGGTGGGGGCCCGGGCCTTGTTCCCTTGTGACCGGCGTGACACCGCCGCGGCACCCCGCCGGGCCGGACCGCGACGGCCGGCCGGGCGGGTGCGCGCTCAGAACAGGCTTCCGCCGGCGACCTGGAGGACCAGCTGCGGGGCGAAGGAGAGGACCACGGCCACCGAGGCGGTGAGCCCCAGCGTGGCGGTCAGGGTGGCTGGCAGCCGGCCTTCGGCCCCGGCCTCGCCGACCGGTGCGGCGCCCGGTGCGGCACCCTCCTCGGCACCCGGCGCCGGGGCGAACAGCCGGGTCGTCCAGAGCAGGTAGTAGTACAGCGCGACGACCACGTTGGCGGCCATCACGACGGCCAGCCAGCCCAGCCCGGCGTCGACGGCCGCGCGGAACACCACGACCTTGCCGAACAGGCCGATCACGCCCGGGGGCAGCCCGGCCAGGCAGAGCAGGAAGAAGGCGAGCGCGAGGGCCGTCCAGCGGCGCCGGGCGAACAGGCCGCGGAAGTCGTCCACGCTGGTCCCGGCCCGGCGGCCGACCGCCGCGACCACGCCGAACGCGCCGAGGTTCACCACGCCGTAGATCAGCGCGTACGCGGCGGTGGCGCCGAGCGGGTCGACCCCGGTGGGCGCGTAGCCGGCGGCGGCGAGCGGCACCAGCAGGTAGCCGGCCTGGCCGACGGACGACCAGGCGAGCAGCCGCACCGCGCTGTAGCGGGTGTCGAAGCGCTGGCGCAGCGCGCCGACGTTGCCCACCGTCATGGTGACGGCGGCCAGCACGGCGAGCGCCAGGCCCCAGGTGTGCGCGTACGGGCGGAAGGCGATGGTGGTGGCGAGCGCGAGGCCGGACAGGCCGGCCGCCTTGCCGACCACCGAGAGGTAGCCGGCCACCGGCAGCGGGGCGCCGATGTAGGTGTCGGGCACCCAGAAGTGGAACGGGACGGCGGCGACCTTGAAGGCGAACCCGACCAGGGTCAGCACGGCGCCCGCCTCGGCCAGCGGCTTGAGCTGCCCGGGGGCGTGTTCCAGGCCCTGGGCGACGGCGCCGAGGTGCAGGCTGCCGCTGGCCGCGTAGACGAAGCCGACGCCGAGCAGCATCACGGCCGTGGCGGTGACGGAGGAGACGAAGAACTTGAGCGCGGCCTCGGCGCCCCGGCCGTCCCGGCGCAGCGCGACCAGGGCGAAGGCGGGCAGCGAGGCGACCTCCAGCGCGATCACCATGGTGGCGAGGTCGCGGGAGGCGGGCAGCAGCGCGGCGCCGGTGGCGCTGGAGAGCAGCAGGAACCAGTACTCGCCGCCGGGCAGCTTCTCCTCCTCGACGGTGTGCGCGGAGAGCAGGGCGGCGATCAGCGCGCCGCCGAGGGCGAGCAGCTGGAACACCAGGGCGAAGTGGTCGGCGACGTACGAGCAGCCTCCCGCGGCGGAGACGCTGGTCGCTGGAGCGTCAGACCCCCCTGCTACGTTCTGCACACAGAAGGTCGCCCGGGGTGATCCCCCGGTGAGGGGGAGGAGTGCGATGAGGGCGAGGGCAAGTCCGGCCGCGGCGAGGCGGCCGAGCCACTTCCGGTGCCGCTCGGGCAGGAACAGGTCGGTGAGCAGGACGGCGAGGGCGGCCACCGCGGCGATCAGCGGGGGCGCGATCGCCACCCAGTCCACGGACTGGATCAGGCTGCCCGGGTTGGCTACGGCGAGGGAGGTCACAGTGTGCTGCCCCGTGGAGTGAGGTCCGAGTGCGGCGATCTGGGCTCCGAGCACGGTCAGCCACCCCCGAGGAGGTGCTTGACGGCGGGGTCGGAGAGGCCGAGCAGGAGCGCGGGCCAGAGGCCGGCGAGCAGGGTGAGGGCGGCCAGCGGCGTCCAGCTGACGGCCTCGTACGGGCGCAGGTCGGCGACCTGGTCCACCGGGGCGGGCTGCTGGGGGTCGCCCATGCAGACGCGCTTGACCACGATCAGCAGGTAGGCGGCGGTGAGGAGGGTGCCGAGACCGGCCAGGACCATGTAGGTGACGAACGCGGGGCGCGACAGGCCGTCGGCCGGGTCGAACGCGCCGAACATGGCGAGCAGCTCGCCCCAGAAGCCGGCCAGGCCGGGCAGGCCGAGGCTGGCCACGGCGGCGAAGGCGAGCAGCGCGCCGATCCGCGGGGCGCGGCCGTACAGGGCGGCGCCGGTGGCACCGGAGAGGGTGTCGAGGTCCGCCGTGCCGTAGCGGTCCTTGAGGGCGCCGACGAGGAAGAACAGCAGACCGGTGATCAGACCGTGGGCGATGTTGGCGAACAGCGCGCCGTTGACGCCCACCGGAGTGAGGGAGGCGATGCCCAGCAGCACGAAGCCCATGTGGCCGACGGAGGAGTACGCGATCAGGCGCTTGAGGTCGCCCTTGGCGCCGGGGCGGGCCAGCGCCAGACAGGCCAGTGATCCGTAGACGATGCCGACGGCGGCGAACGCGCCCAGGTAGGGGGCGAGCGTCGCGGTGCCGTCGGGCACGACCGGGAGGAGGACGCGGACCAGACCGTACGTGCCCATCTTCAGCAGCACGCCGGCGAGCAGCACCGAGCCGACCGTCGGGGCGGCGGTGTGCGCGTCCGGGAGCCAGCTGTGCAGCGGCCAGGCAGGGGCCTTGACCGCGAGCCCGACCATGATCGCCAGGGCGGCGATCACCTGGGTGGTGTGGCTCAGGCCGTTGCCGTGCGCGGCAGCCAGGGCCTGCATGTCGAAGGTGCCGGCCTTGCTGCCGATCAGCAGGAAGCCGAGCAGCATCACGGCCGAGCCGAGCAGCGTGTACAGGATGAACCGGTTGGCGGCCGGGGCCTTCGCCCCGCTCCCCCAGCGGGCGATCAGGAAGTACATCGGGATCAGCACGATCTCGAAGGCCAGGAAGAAGAGCAGGAGGTCCAGCACCGCGAAGGTGGCGAGCATGCCGACTTCGAGGAGGAGGAACAGCCCGACGAAGGCCTTCGCCGACGGCACGCCGTCCCCGCCCGGCAGCCGCTTCTCCGAGTACAGCGCGCAGAGGAAGGTGAGCAGTGCGGTCAGCACGATCAGCGGCAGCGAGATGCCGTCCACGCCGAGGTGGAGGCGCACGTTGAGGGCCGGGATCCAGGACACGTCGGTGGTGGCCTGCATCCGGGCGGGCTCGTCGTGGTCGAAACCGGCCGCCAGGGCGACGGTGAGCAGCAGCACCGCGCCGGTGACGACGCTGTTCAGCCGCAGCGCCCGCCGGTCGGCGGCGGCCGGCTCCGGGCCGAACACCGGCGCCAGGGTGAGCGCGGCGCCGAGCAGCGGCAGCACCAGGAGGGCGATGAGGACTGCGTTCATCGGGGGCTCCTACGGGCGGCGGTCGGAATCGGGAGAACCGGGGAGAGGGGGTACGGCATCCGCTACACCGCCACCAGGACGGCCAGCAGGACGACGCCGGCGAGCAGCGCGCTGAGGTAGGTCTGCGCGTTGCCGGTCTGCGCGAGCCGGACGGCCCGGCCGAGCAGGTTGGCGCTGGCCCCGCTGCCACGCACGTAGGTCTCGACGACCTCGCGGTCGAGGAAGCGGACCAGCCGGGCGGCTGCGGTCACCGGGCGGACGAACAGCGCGTGGTACAGCCGGTCGACGCCGAAGCCGTGCCGGGCCGGACCGAACAGCGGGCCGAGCAGGGTGCGCCCGGGGTCGGCGACGATCACCTCGGCGATCGGAGCTCCGGCCTGCTCGGGCACCCGGCCGGCGTCGGCCGGGGCCGGGCGGCCGGTGGCCAGCCGCGCGGTCGCCGAGTGCCAGGCGCCGTACGCCGCGAGCACGCCGACCACGGCGAGCCCGGTGCCGATGACGGCGGTGACGGCCGAGGGGCGCAGCGAGCCGCCGTCCAGCAGCGCGGGCAGCCAGTCCGAGCGCAGGCCGGCGACGCCGAAGCCCATGGTCGGGATCGCCAGCACCCAGAGCGGCCAGCGCATCGCGGGCGGCTCGGCGGTGGTCGGGTCGGCCTCGTCGAGCTCGGGCGAGTACGGCGCGTCCGCCTCGTGCCCGGCCGCAGACGCCACGGCCTGCGGCACTGCGGCCTGCGACGCCCCGGCAGCCTGCGGGCTGTGGAAGCTGACCAGGAAGAGCCGGGTCGCGTACGCGGCGGTGAGCAGCGCGGTGAGTCCGGCGGAGATCAGCACGATCCACCCGGCGGCCTCCGGCACGGCCGAGGCCGGGCCGAGCCCGTTGGTGAGCGCCTCGCCGTTGGCGGCGTGCTCGGCGGCGGTCAGCACCGCCTCCTTGCTGAAGAAGCCGGAGAACGGCGGCAGCCCGACCAGGGCGACGAGCGCGATGCCCATCGTCCAGTAGGCGTCCGGGACGCGCTTGCGCAGCCCGGGGATCCGGGACATCGCGGAGATCGAGTTGGTGTGCGCGGCGTGGATCACCACGCCGGCGGCCAGGAACAGCAGCGCCTTGAAGGCACCGTGGCTGACCAGGTGGAAGACGGAGGCCTCGCGGTCGCCGGTGGCCAGCGCCCCGGCCATGTAGCCGAGCTGGCCGACGGTGGAGTAGGCGAGCACCCGTTTGAGGTCGTCCTGGGCGAGCGCGCAGAGCGCCGAGCCGATCATCGTCACGGCGGCCATCACGGCCAGCACGACCAGCGCCGCGCCCGACAGCAGGAACACCGGCAGCAGCCGGGCGACCAGGTAGATGCCGGCCGCGACCATGGTGGCGGCGTGGATCAGCGCGGAGACCGGCGTCGGGCCGGCCATGGCGTCCGGGAGCCAGGTGTGCAGCGGGAACTGCGCGCTCTTGCCGGCCACCCCGGCGAGCAGCAGCAGGGCGATCAGCGTCGGGTGGCCGAGCCGCCCGTCGGTCGCGGCGGCCAGCACGTCGGGGATCCGGAAGCTGCCGGCGTCCGCGCCGAGCAGGAAGATCCCGAACAGGAACGGCACGTCGCCGAGCTTGGTGACCAGGAAGGCCTTCAGCGAGGCCGAGCGGGCGTCCTCGGTCTCCCAGTGGTGGCCGATCAGGAAGTACGAGCAGATGCCCATGACCTCCCAGCCGACCAGCAGCACGATCAGGTCGCCCGAGTAGACCACCAGGAACATCGCCGCGGTGAACAGCGAGACCAGCGCGGCGTACGACGGGTAGCGCGGGTCCTTCCTGAGGTACGCGGTCGAGTAGACCTGCACGCAGGTGGCGACCAGGCCGACCAGCACGGAGATCAGCGAGCTGAAGCCGTCCAGGTGGAGGGCGAGCGCGATGTCCGGGCCGCCGGTGGGGGTGAGCCGGGTGGCGGCGTCCAGCGCCTGGCCGGTGCCGAGCTGGAGGGCGACGACCAGGGCGAGCACGGCCGAGACGGCGACCGGCACGATGGCCAGCGGCCGGGCCAGGCCGGGCGCCTTCTTGCCGACGGCCAGGGTCGCGGCGGCCCCGAGTGCGGGCAGCGCGGGGACGAGGGCGGGCAGGGCGAGGTTCATGCGGCGGCCTGGCCCTTCAGCGCCTCGGCTCCGGCCGGCGTCTCCTCGGCGAGCGGCTCCGCCGGATCGCCGAGCGCGGTGGCCCGGTCGATGTCCGCGGTGCCCCGGGCCCGGAACAGCAGCAGGACGATGGCGAGCCCCAGCCCGATCTCGGCGGCGGCGACGGTGATGGTGAACAGGGTGAGCGCCTGGCCGGCGTGCAGCGAGTCGCGCAGCCAGGTGTCGAAGGCGACCAGGTTGAGGTTGACGGCGTTGAGCATCAGCTCGACGGACATCAGGACCAGGACGGCGTTGCGCCGGGCGAGCACGCCGTACACGCCGATGCTGAACAGCAGCGCGGCGAGGACGACGGGGTAGGCGAGGTGCATCAGCTCTCCTCCGACGCGGACGGCGCGGACGGCGCGGACGGCGTAGCGGGCGCAGCGGGCGCAGCCTCTGCGGCCTTCGGGGCCGCCGGGGCCTCTGCGGCCTTCGGATCCGCCGCAGCCTCAGGGGCCGCCGGGTTCTCCGGCGCCGGCCGGGGCACGGTGGCGGCGACGGTCCCGTTCGAGCCCACCGGCCGGCCGGCGCGCAGCCGGCTCGCCCGGGGCGGCGGCACCCGCCGCGTCGACCCGCGCGACAGCACGATCGCGCCGACCAGCGCCGCCAGCAGCAGCACGGAGAGGGCCTCGAAGGGCAGCACCCAGTGGCGGAACAGGCTCGCCCCGGTGACGGCGGCCGAGCCGCCCCCCGCGCCGAGGCCGATCCAGGAGGTCCGGAAGGCGTCGACGACCAGCGTCACCAGCGTCCCGGCCGAGGCGAGCGCCACGGCCAGGGCCACCCAGCGGTTCTTGGAGTCGGCGTCCGGCGAGCGCCCGATCGGCGCCTTGGTGAGCATCAGCCCGAACAGCACCAGGACGATCACCGAGCCGAGGTAGATCAGCACCTGCACCCAGGCGATGAACTCGGCGGTGAGCAGCAGGAACTCCACCGCCAGCCCGCCCAGCGCGACCACCAGCCAGAGCGCGGCGTGCACCAGTTGCTTGGTGCTGACGGCGACCACGGCCGAGCCGAGCACGGCGATGCCGACCAGCAGGAAGACGATCTCCACCCCGGTCGGGGACAGGAACGAACGGGCGGCCGGCTCCAGCGAGCCGGTCGCCGCGAGCAGGGTGGCGGCGCTCACTGGGCCTCCCCCTCATCCGAGGCCGCCGAGGCAGCCGCTGCGGCCGCTGCGGCGGCGGCCAGCTTGTCCGCCGTCTTGCGCGCGGTGGTGATCTCCTTGGGCTCCTCGGCCGCCGGGTCCAGCGCCGGCGGCGCCGGGACGGTCCACATCCACTCGCGGAGCTTGTCCCGCTCGTGGGTCAGCTCCAGGATGTCGGTCTCGGCGTACTCGAACTCGGGCGACCAGAACAGCGCGTCGAAGGGGCACACCTCGATGCAGATCCCGCAGTACATGCAGAGCGAGAAGTCGATGGCGAACCGGTCCAGCACGTTGCGGGTGCGGGCCCGCGCGTTCGGCTCGGCGGCCGGCAGCGTCTCCTTGTGGGAGTCGATGTAGATGCACCAGTCCGGGCACTCGCGCGCGCAGAGCATGCACACCGTGCAGTTCTCCTCCAGCAGCGCGATGACGCCGCGCGAACGCGGCGGCAGCACCGGCTGCACGTCGGGGTACTGCGCGGTGACGGTCTTCTTCGTCATCGTCCGCAGGGTCACGGCCAGGCCCTTGGCCAGGCCGGCACCGGGAAAACTCATGAGATCGCCACCTTGATGACGCCGGTCAGGGCCAGCTGGACGAGGGCGAGCGGGATCAGCACGGTCCACGCGAAGCGCATCAGCTGGTCCTCGCGCAGACGCGGGTAGGTGACCCGCAGCCAGATGACCACGAAGGCCAGCGCGAAGGTCTTCAGGATCATCCAGAGCCAGCCGAGCTGGTCCGCCAGAGGGCCGTGCCAGCCGCCCAGGAAGAGCACCGCGGTCAGCGCCGACACCACCAGGATGCCCGCGTACTCGGACAGCAGGAACAGCGCGAAGCGCAGGCCCGTGTACTCGGTGTACGCGCCGAAGATGATCTCCGAGTCGGCGACCGGCATGTCGAACGGCGGGCGCTGGAGCTCGGCCAGACCGGCCGTGAAGAACACGAACGCGCCGATGAGCTGCCAGGGCAGCCAGTACCACTCCCAGGCGTCCACGATCCCGGGCAGCGAGAGCGTGCCGGCGGCCATCGCCACCGAGGCCGCCGCCAGCACCATCGGCAGCTCGTACGACATCAGCTGCGCGGCCGTGCGCAGGCCGCCGAGCAGCGAGAACTTGTTCGCCGAGGCCCAGCCGGCCATCAGCTTGCCGATCACGCCGACGCCCATCACGGCCAGCACGAAGAACAGGCCGGCGTCGATCGCCTGGCCGACGAAGCCGTTCGGGCCGACCGGGATCGCCAGCAGCACGAAGAGGTACGGCAGCAGCGAGACGGCGGGCGCCAGCTGGAAGATCCGGCGGTCCGCCCCGGCCGGGACGATGTCCTCCTTCTGCGCGAACTTCACGCCGTCCGCGACGAGCTGCGCCCAGCCGTGGAAGCCGCCCGCGTACATCGGGCCGAGCCGGCCCTGCATGTGCGCCATGACCTTGTGCTCGGTCTGGCCGATGACCAGCGGGAGGGTGAGGAAGACGACCAGGGTGGCGACGCAGCGCAGCACCGTGTCGAGCAGGTTCACGCGCCGTCTCCGTCCTGGCCGGCCGGTCCGGCCGTCGTCTCGTCCTGCTCACCCGCGGGCGCGGCGGGCTTCGCCGGCCCGGCGGGCGACTGCTCCTCGGCAGGCTCCTCCGCAGGCTTCTCCACAGGCTTCGCGGCCTCGGCCGGTGCCTTCGCCTCGGCGGGCTTCGCGGGCTCGTCGTGCGCGGGCACCGGGTTGTGCCAGGGCGCGTCCGAGGACCGGGTCCGCGGCGACGCCGAGCCCTCGGCCTTCGGCTCGGCAGGCGCAGCGGCCTCGGCAGCCTCGGCGGGCGCCGGCTCCGCAGCCTGACTGACCGAGCCGTCGGACACCGACCTGACCCGACGCGGCCGGTCCGCCCGCACCACGGGCACCGCCTCGCCAGCGGCCGAAGCAGCAGCCGAACCAGCGGTCGGAGCAGCGGTCGGAGCAGCAGCCTCACCAGCAGCCGAAGCAGCGTCCGGAGTAACGGCACCAGCAGCCTCGGCCCCCGCCTGACTCGCCGACCCCTCCGCCACCGTCCTGGTCCGCCGAGGCCGGTCCGCCCGCACCGCCGCCGCGCCCTCGGCACCGGCAGCAGCACCGGCAGCAGCGCCGGCAGCACCAGCAGCCCGGGGCGTCCGCCCGGCCGCGCCCGCCGCCCGCGCACCACGCGCGGGCCGCTCGGCGACCGGCGGCAGGGTGCCCTTCAGCGGCCCCCACTCGTTCGGGTCCGGCACCCCGGCCGGCTGCATCTTGCGCCGGGCGGGCCCGTCGCCGTGGTCCGACTCGCCCGGCTCCTTGGCTCCCGGCCAGGCCTTGGCGACCCGGGCCGCGAGCACGAACTCCTTGCGCAGCGGGTACCCCTCGAAGCCGTCCGGCAGCAGCAGGGTGGCGAGGTAGGGGTGTCCGGGGAAGTCGATGCCGAACATCTCGTGGGTCTCACGCTCGTGCCAGGCGGCGCCCGCGTAGACCGGTACGGCGGTGGGCAGCGCGGCCTTGTCCCGCGGCACCCGGGTGCGCAGCGCCAGGTGGCGCAGCACGCCCGGGGCGTCGGCGGAGGCGAGGTGGGCGACCACGGAGAAGCCCTCGGCCAGTTCGTCGACGGCGCTCAGCCAGTCGAAGTAGCCCAGGCCGAGCGCGTCGCGGGCGTTGGTGAGCGCCTCGATCCAGTGCTCGGCGGGGACGTCGACGGTGACCAGCCCGTAAGCCTCGGCGCCGGTCGCCCACTCCCCGACCGACGCCGCGTACTGCTCGGCGGAAGTCATGAGGCCCCTCCCTCGGTCGAAGGCCCCGTCACCAGCGGGCGGCGCAGCGCCGCCGCGGGCGCGGCGTAGCGGTCGGGCAGCGACTCGGCGGCGATCTTCTCCTGGAGCTTGAGGATGCCCTGGAGCAGCGCCTCGGGCCGGGGCGGGCAGCCGGGCACGTAGACGTCGACCGGGATGATCTGGTCCACGCCCTTGGTCACCGAGTAGGAGTCCCAGTACGGGCCGCCGGAGTTGGAGCAGGCGCCGAAGGAGATGACGTACTTCGGCTCGGGCATCTGCTCGTAGAGGCGCTTGACGGCGGGCGCCATCTTGTCGGTCACCGTCCCCGAGACGATCATCAGGTCGGCCTGACGGGGTCCGGGCGCGAACGGAATGACACCCATCCGGATGAAGTCGTGTTTGGCCATGGACGCGGCGATGAACTCGATCGCGCAGCAGGCCAGGCCGAAGTTGAAGCACCAGAGGCTGTAGCGGCGGCCCCAGTTGAGCACGACCTTGACCGGGTCGGGCGCGAGCCGGGCCAGCGGGCCGATGCCACGGCGCTCGACGGCGCCGGGGCGCGACGGGTCCGGGAGGCCGAGTGGGACCGGCCCGCCCTGGGCGCCGTGCGAGTGGGTGTGCGTCACGTCCATTCCAGAACGCCCTTCTTCCAGGCGTAGAGCAGGCCGACCGCGAGGAAGCCGATGAAGAGGAACATCTCGATCAGCGTTCCGGCGCCGTACCCGGCGGTGGCGAAGACCGTCGCCCACGGGAACAGGTAGATCGCGTCGACCGCGAAGATCACGTACAGGAAGGCGTACACGTAGTAGCGGATCTGGGTGTGCGCCCAGTCCTCGCCCACCGGGTCCACCCCGCACTCGTAGGCGAGGAGTTTCTCGGGCGAGTACACCACCGGCCGCAGCAGGCGGTTGGCCGTGAACGCCGCGGCGACGAAGAGCACCCCGACGACGGCCAGCAGGCCCATCGCGGCGTACGCGTCGAAGTAGCCGCCGCCGACCGCCGGGTCGGCCGCGACGGCAGCCGCATGCTGCCCCTCCATGCCTTCGCCCTCCACCTCGGCCGTGAACAACCCCTCAAGGCAGTTCTACGACGTTTCCTCGCACGGTCATAACCATGGCCAATGCGTGAGTCTAAGGGGACGGCTCCGCTCCGCCCGAACCCTGCCCGCTCCGCAAGACGTCCGGTGGACACTCCCGCGAGCACCGGGCAGTGGCCCGACGACCAGGACGGGGGTAGGGATAACCCCCGTCCCGGAAGATGTATCACCCCCATGGCATCTCCCGCCCCGGGTTCGGGAAGCTTGCTCCACCAGCTCGACCAAGAGGGACGGTAGATCCAGATGAAGCCGCTGCACCGCCGCACCGTGGATGCCATCAAGGAGCAGGACGCTCAGATGGTCCGCTCGCCGCTGTACGGCGCGCAGATGTGGCGGCAGGTCGGCCAGCTGCTGCTCAACCTGCCGCTCGGCGTCGCCGGCTTCACACTCACCGCCATCACGCTCACGGCCGGCCTGGGGATGTCGATCACCGTGGTCGGCCTGCCGCTGCTGGCCGGCGGGCTGGCCGTCTCCCGCGCCCTGGGCGGGCTGGGCCGCTGGCGGGCCCGCGCGGCGTACGACTCCGCGATCCACGAGCCGGAGCCGGTGCAGCAGCGCCGGCCGGGGGTGGTGGGCTTCACCATCGCCCACCTGACCGACCTGCTGAACTGGCGCTCGGCTCTCTACAACGTGCTGATGCTGCCCTGGGGCATCCTGAGCTTCACGGTGGCCCTGGTCGCGGTCACCGTGATGTGGCCGGTGCTGCCCTGGGTGATCCGGGCGCTGGCGGCGGTCGACCGGATCCTGGTCGAGTCGCTGCTCTTCCCGGGCGCCCTGGCCGAGCGGGTGCGCGAGCTGGAGGACGACCGCGGCACGGTGGTCGACACCGCCGCCGCCGACCTGCGCCGGATCGAGCGCGACCTGCACGACGGCGCCCAGGCCCGCCTGGTCGCGCTGGCCATGGACCTGGGCATGGCCAAGGAGCGGCTGCGCGAGGTCGAGACCGAGGACGACGTGGTGGCCGCCACGAAGATGGTCGACAACGCGCACGGCGAGGTGAAGCTGGCCCTCCAGGAGCTGCGCGACCTGGCCCGGGGCATCCACCCGGCGGTGCTCACCGACCGCGGCCTGGACGCGGCCCTGTCCTCGGTCGCCGCCCGCTGCACCGTCCCCGGCGGGGTCAAGGTGAACGTCGACCTGAAGGGGCCGGACGGCCAGGCCGAGCGCCCGGACTCGGCGGTCGAGGGCATCGCGTACTTCACCGTCAGCGAGCTGCTGACCAACGTCTCCAAGCACGCCGGCGCCCGCACCGCCTCGGTCGACGTCTGGCGCTCCGACAACCAGCTGATGGTGCTGGTCCAGGACGACGGCAAGGGCGGCGCCGCCCCCTACCCGGGCAGCGGCCTGGCCGGGCTGACCGAGCGGATCCGCGCGGTGGACGGGGTGCTCCTGGTACAGAGTCCGGAGGGCGGCCCGAGCAGCATCACCGTCGAACTGCCCTGGCGCACCCGCACCGCCCGCCGCTGAACCGGGGCGCGGAGCGGCGCCGGGACCTCGTCGAGGAAGTGACGAGG
>NZ_JBHWIJ010000072.1:0-18425 GCF_042732255.1 Kitasatospora sp. NPDC059803
GGGGGGCCCCGCGCGGCCGCTTCCCCGCGGGCGGCGCCCCCGCCCGCGCGGCCCCCCCCCAACCCCCCCCCCCCCGGGGGGGGGGGGGGGGGGGGGGGCCCCCCCCCCCCCGGCCCCCTCCTCGTTCTCTCCACCGGAGCGGGCCGCCGCAGCTTCCCCGCCGCAGCGCGCCGCGGACGAGGAGCCGGGGCGGTTCGGGCCCGCCCCGGCTCGGCACCGGCGGTGTGTGACGGTCAGTCCACCTCGGCCACGGCCTCCGCGAACTGCGCCTGGTACAGCCGCGCGTAGGCGCCGTGCGCGGCGATCAGCTCGTCGTGCGAGCCCTGTTCGACGATCGAGCCGTTCTCCATCACCAGGATCACGTCGGCGTCCCGGATGGTGGAGAGCCGGTGCGCGATCACGAAGCTGGTGCGGCCGGTGCGCAGCCGGGCCATGGCCCGCTGGATCAGCACCTCGGTGCGGGTGTCGACGGAGCTGGTCGCCTCGTCCAGGACGAGGATCGACGGCTGGGCGAGGAACGCCCGGGCGATGGTGATCAGCTGCTTCTCGCCCGCGCTGACCCCGGCGCCGTCGTCGTCGATGACGGTGTCGTAGCCGTCCGGCAGGGTGCGCACGAAGCGGTCGACGTGGGCGGCCTTGGCGGCCTCGACGACCTGCTCGCGGGTGGCTCCCTGGGCGCCGTAGGCGATGTTGTCGGCGATGGTGCCGCCGAACAGCCAGGTGTCCTGGAGCACCATGCCGATGCCGGAGCGCAGTTCCTCGCGGGACATCGCGGAGACGTCGACCCCGTCGAGGGTGATCCGCCCGGAGCTGACCTCGTAGAACCGCATCAGGAGGTTGACCAGGGTGGTCTTGCCGGCGCCGGTGGGGCCGACGATGGCGACGGTCTGGCCGGGTTCGACCTTGAGCGAGAGGTCCTCGATGAGCGGCTTCTCGGGGTCGTAGCGGAAGGACACGTCCTGGAAGGCGACCCGGCCGTGGATGGTGTCGGGCCGCTCGGACACGGCCGGTTCGGGGGTCTGCTCGGGGGCGTCCAGCAGTTCGAAGACGCGCTCGGCGGAGGCGACCCCGGACTGCACCAGGTTGGCCATGCTGGCGACCTGGGTGAGCGGCTGGCTGAACTGCCGCGAGTACTGGATGAACGCCTGCACGTCGCCGATGGACAGCGCGCCGCTGGCCACCCGCAGGCCGCCGACGACCGCGACCAGCACGTACTGCAGGTTGCCGATCAGCATCATCGCGGGCTGGATGATCCCGGAGATGAACTGCGCCCGGAAGCTGGAGGTGTACAGCGCCTCGTTGTGCTCGCGGAAGGTCTCGGCGGACTCGCGCTGGCGGCCGAACACCTTGACCAGGGTGTGGCCGGTGTACATCTCCTCGATGTGCGCGTTGAGTTGGCCGGTGGACTTCCACTGCTGGACGAACTGGGGCTGCGCCCGCTTGCCGACCTTGGCGGCGACGACCACCGACAGCGGCACCGAGACCAGGGCGATCGTCGCCAGCAGCGGGGAGATCCAGAACATCATCGCCAGCACGCCGACCACGGTGAGCAGCGAGTTGACGACCTGTCCCATGGTCTGCTGCATGGACTGGCTGATGTTGTCGATGTCGTTGGTGACCCGGCTGAGCACCTCGCCGCGCGGCTGCTTGTCGAAGTAGCTGAGCGGCAGTCGGGCGATTTTGGCCTCGACGTCCTGGCGCAGCCGGTAGCCGGCCCGCTGGATCGCCGTGGTGGCCAGCCGGCCCTGGACGATGCCGAACAGGGCGGAGGCGAGGTAGATGACCAGCACCCAGAGCAGGACGGTGCCGATGGCGCCGAAGTCCATGCCCTGGCCGGGGGTGAAGTCCACCGAGGAGAGCAGGCCGGCGACGCCGCTCTCGCCGTGGGCGCGCAGCCCCTCGACGATCTGCGCCTTGGAGGTGCCGGGTTCGAAGCGGGCGCCGACGACGCCGGCGAAGATCAGGTCGGTGGCGTTGCCGAGGACCTTGGGGCCGGTGACGGCGCAGCCGATGCTGAGCACGCCGAGGGCCAGCACGCCGGAGATCAGGTTGCGTTCGGGGCGCAGCAGGGCGAGCAGCCGCTTGCCGGAGCCCTTGAAGTCCATGGACTTCTCGGTGCCCTGGCCGCCCATGAAGCGGCCCGGTCCGGCGGGGCCGCGGCGGGCGGCGGCGGCCTGCGAGTCGCTGGGCAGTTCGTCGGCGGGGTCCGCGGCCTTGGTGTCCGGGTCGGGTTGTGTGGTGTCCGTGGTCTCGGGGTCCGCGGTTCTGGTGTCCGCGGCCTCGGGGTCCGCTGTCGCGGTGTCCGCGGTCCTGGTGTCCGCGTCGGGCTTGCCGGGGGTGGTCACGCCGCCTCCTGCTCGGTGAGCTGGGAGAGCACGATCTCCCGGTACGTCGGGTTGTCGGCCATCAGT
This sequence comes from Kitasatospora sp. NPDC059803, assembly GCF_042732255.1. Classification (NCBI taxonomy): domain Bacteria; kingdom Bacillati; phylum Actinomycetota; class Actinomycetes; order Kitasatosporales; family Streptomycetaceae; genus Kitasatospora; species Kitasatospora sp. NPDC059803. Next base: position 2,412 of record NZ_JBHWIJ010000072.1, read on the forward strand.
TCGTGGTGGGTGCCGGTGCCGACGACCGCGCCTTCGTCGAGGACGATGATCCGGTCGGCGTCGCGGATGGTGGAGACGCGCTGGGCGACGATCAGCACGGTGGCGTCGGAGGTCTCGCGGGCGAGGGCCTTGCGCAGCCTGGCGTCGGTGGCGTAGTCGAGCGCCGAGAAGGAGTCGTCGAACAGGTAGACGTCGGGCTGGCGGACCAGGGCCCGGGCGATGGCCAGGCGTTGGCGCTGGCCGCCGGAGACGTTGCCGCCGCCCTGGGCGATCGGGGCGTCCAGGCCTTCGGCCAGTTCCTCGACGAAGTCCTTGGCCTGGGCGATCTCCAGGGCGTGCCAGAGTTCCTCGTCGGTGGCGTCGGGCCGGCCGTAGCGGAGGTTGCTGGCGACGGTGCCGGAGAACAGGTAGGGCTTCTGCGGGACGAGGCCGACGCTCTCGGCGATCGTCTCGGGGGCGAGTTCGCGCACGTCGACGCCGTCGAGCAGGACCTGGCCGGAGGTGGCGTCGAACAGCCGGGGCACGAGTCCGAGCAGGGTGGACTTGCCGCTGCCGGTGGAGCCGATGACGGCGGTGGTCTCGCCGGGGCGGGCGGTGATGGCGATGCCGCGCAGCACCGAGGCCTCGGCGCCGGGGTAGCGGAAGTCGACGTCGCGCAGTTCCAGGTTGCCGCGGCGCAGCACCTCGGTGATCGGCGCGGCGGGCGGGACGACGCTGGAGGAGGTGCCGAGGACCTCCTCGATGCGCTCGGCGCAGACCTCGGCGCGCGGCACCATCATGAACATGAAGGTGGCCATCATGACGCTCATCAGGATCTGCATCAGGTAGGAGAGGAAGGCGGTGAGCGCGCCGATCTGCATGCCGCCGTTGTCGATCCGGTGGGCGCCGAACCAGAGCACGGCGACGCTGGAGACGTTCACGACCAGCATCACGGCCGGGAACATGAACGACATCAGCCGGCCGACCTGGAGGGCGGTGTCGGTGAGGTCCCCGTTGGCCTTGGCGAAGCGGGCCTGCTCGTGGTCGTCCTTGACGAAGGCGCGGATGACCCGGATGCCGGTGATCTGCTCGCGCAGGACCCGGTTCACGGTGTCGATCCGGGTCTGCATGCTGCGGAACTTGGGGCGCAGCGAGCGGACCAGGAGGAGGACGACGGCGCCGAGCAGCGGGATGACCGCGAGCAGCAGGCCGGACAGCGGCACGTCCTGGTTGAGGGCCATGATGATGCCGCCGACGCACATGATCGGGGCGGCCACCATGAGCGTGAAGCTCATCAGGGCCAGCATCTGGACCTGTTGGACGTCGTTGGTGGTGCGGGTGATCAGCGAGGGGGCGCCGAACTGGCCGACCTCGCGGGCGGAGAAGCTCTGCACCCGGTCGAAGACGGCGGCGCGGACGTCCCGGCCGAAGGCCATGGCGGTGCGGGATCCGTAGTAGACGGCGCCGATCGAGCAGAGCGCCTGGACCAGGGTGATGCCGATCATCACCCCGCCCACTTGCAGGATGTAGCCGGTGTCGCCCTTGACCACGCCGTCGTCGATGATGTCGGCGTTGAGCGTCGGCAGGTAGAGCGCCGCCAGGGTGGACACCAGTTGGAGCCCCACGAGCAGCGCGATCGGTCGGGAGTACGGGCGCAGGTACGCCCTGAGAAGTCTGATCAGCACTGGCACACTCTTGTCGTCGACGGGTGGATTCGCATCCCGATTCTCGTTCTTTGGTGGACTCGTACAGGAGATTCACGAGTTGTGGATCGCAGGTTTGCCCAGTCCTTTGCCGAACCGTACGGCGGGCCCGATTGCCCGGGTTCACCGGGGCGCGGGGCGGAGTCGTCGTCGGGCACCGGTGGCGCGGTGGTGTGCCGGCCGGGCCTCGCCCTCTTACGGAATGACCGGTTTCCCCCTAGGCTGCTGATTGCCCCCTTGTTACTCGCCGGTATCGCCAGGGTTGACCGGGGGCCCGGCGACCGCCCCCCACGGGCGCCGAAACCATCCCTCAGACGGCCACCCGCCCCCGGAGGTCCTCGTTGAGTTCCGCGCAGTCCCTGATCGACTCCGGCAGTGCCGACTTGGTCGCCGGGCGTCCCGCCTCCGTCGCCCACCTCTTCCTGGAGCGGGTCGCCGCCACCCCGAACGCCGAGGCCTACCGCTACCCGGCCCCGGTCGACGAGCACGCCGCGGACAGCGCCCCCGGCGCCGAGCAGTGGCGCTCGCTGACCTGGGCGCAGACCGCGGCCCGGGTCAAGGCGGTGGCCGCCGGGCTGATGGCGCTCGGCATCCAGCCGGAGGACCGGGTGGCGCTCGCCTCCTCCACCCGGCTCGAATGGATCATCGCCGACCTCGGGAACATGTGCGCGGGTGCCGCCACCACGACCGTCTATCCCAGCACCAACGCCGACGAGACCGCGTTCATCCTCTCCAACTCCGGTTCCAGGGCGCTGTTCGCGGAGAACTCCGCCCAACTCGCCAAGGCCGTCGACCAGCTCGGACAGCTGCCCGAGCTGCGGACCGTCATCCTCTTCGACGCCCCCGAGGCGGGCGCCCCCGAGGCCGACGCCCCCGAGGCCGACGCCCCCGAGGCCGACGCCGCCGGGAGTGACGCCGCTGGGACTGATGCCGCCGAGGCGGGCGCCCCAGAGGCCAGTACCCCCGAGGCCGAGGGCCTGAACGTCCTCACCGTGCTCACTCTCGCCGAGCTGGAGCAGCGCGGCGCCGAGTACCTGGAGCAGCACCCGGACGCGGTCGAGAAGACCGTCGCCGCGCTCGACAAGGAGCAGCTGGCCACCCTCATCTACACCTCCGGCACCACCGGCCGCCCCAAGGGCGTGCGCCTGGTGCACGACTGCTGGGCGTACGAGGCCCGGGCCCAGGAGGCCAGCGGGCTGCTGCGCTCCGACGACGTCCAGTTCATGTGGCTGCCGCTGTCGCACGTGTTCGGCAAGACGCTGATCTCCGGCCAGATCGCCACCGGCCACGTGATGGCCGTGGACGGCCGGGTCGACCGGATCATCCACAACCTGCCGGTCATCCGGCCGACCGTGATGGCCTCGGCGCCGCGCATCTTCGAGAAGGTCTACAACGGCATCGCCGGCCGGGCCCGGGCCGAGGGCGGTGCCAAGTACAAGATCTTCCGGTGGGCCGCCAAGGTCGCCCGCGAGCACGCCCGCGCCGTCCAGGAGAGCCGGATCGCCACCGGTGCCGGCACCGCCCCGCTGGGCCTCAGGCTCCAGCACGGCCTGGCCGACAAGCTGGTCTACGCCAAGATCCGCGCGGCCTTCGGCGGCCGGCTGCGCGGCGCCGTCTCCGGCAGCGCCGCGCTCGCGCCCGAGATCGGCTACTTCTTCCTCGGCGCCGGCGTGCCGATCCTGGAGGGCTACGGCCTCAGCGAGACCAGCGCCGGCTCCTGCGTCAACCGTGAGGAGGACATCCGGATCGGCACCGTGGGCCGCCCGCTGCCCGGCACCGAGGTCCGGATCGCCGAGGACGGCGAGATCCTGCTGCGCGGCCCCGGCGTCATGCGCGGCTACCACGACCTGCCCGAGAAGACCGCCGAGGTGCTGGAGGCCGACGGCTGGTTCCACACCGAGGACATCGGTGAGCTCGGCCCCGACGGCTTCCTGCGGATAACCGACCGCAAGAAGGACCTGTTCAAGACCTCCGGCGGCAAGTACGTCGCGCCCAGCGAGGTCGAGGGCAGGTTCAAGGCGGTCTGCCCGTTCGTCAGCAACATCCTCGTGATCGGCAACGGCCGCAACTTCTGCACCGCGTTGATCGGCCTGGACGAGGCGGTCATCATGCCGTGGGCCGCCGAGCACGGGCTGAAGGGCAAGTCCTACGCCGAGGTGACCGCCGACCCGCAGGTGCACCAGCTGATCGAGGGCTTCGTCAAGCGGCTCAACGCCGACCTCCAGCGCTGGCAGACGATCAAGAAGTTCCACTTGCTGCCGCGCGATCTCGACATCGAGCACGGCGAGCTCACCCCGAGCCTGAAGATCAAGCGCCCGGTGGTCGAGCGGACCTACGCGGACGCCGTCACCGCGATGTACGCGGGCGCCAACGAGGCCTGATCGGCCCCGCCCCCGTACGGCTCACCGGTTCGGGTGAGCCGTACGGGACAATGGGGTCATGCCCTCCGCACTCCCCGACGGCGAACCGGTGCCGTCCGACGGTTCCCTGCCCGCATCCGCCCGCACCGGTCTCGGGCAGCGGCCGTTCGGCTTCTACCTGCACGTGCCCTACTGCGCCAGCCGCTGCGGCTACTGCGACTTCAACACCTACACCGCCACCGAACTGCGCTCCTCCGGGGCGGTCGCCTCCCAGGAGACCTACGCGGACAACGTGGTCGCCGAGATCCGGCTGGCCCGCCAGGTCCTCGGCCCGGTCGACCTGCCGGTGCAGACCGTCTTCCTCGGCGGCGGCACCCCCACCCTGCTGCCCGCTCGCGACCTGGTGAAGATGCTCGCCGCGCTGCGCGAGGAGTTCGGGCTCGCCGACGGCGCCGAGGTCACCACCGAGGCCAACCCGGAGTCCGTCGACCCGGCCTACCTGGCCGAACTGCGCGAGGGCGGCTACAACCGGGTCTCCTTCGGCATGCAGAGCGCCCGCCCGCACGTCCTGAAGCTGCTCGACCGCCACCACACCCCCGGCCGCCCCGAGGCCTGCGTCGCCGAGGCCCGCGCCGCCGGCTTCGACCACGTCAACCTGGACCTCATCTACGGCACCCCCGGCGAGTCCGACGACGACTGGCGCGCCTCCCTGGACGCCGCCATCGGCGCCGGGCCCGACCACGTCTCCGCGTACTCCCTGATCGTCGAGGACGGCACCAAGCTCGCCGCCCGGGTCAAGCGCGGCGAACTGCCGATGATCGACGACGACGTGCACGCCGACCGCTACCTCATCGCCGAACAGGCGCTCAGCGCCGCCGGCTACACCTGGTACGAGGTCTCCAACTGGGCCACCACCCCCGAGGGCCGCTGCCGCCACAACGAGCTGTACTGGACCGGCGCCGACTGGTGGGGCGCCGGCCCGGGCGCGCACAGCCACGTCGGCGGCGTCCGCTGGTGGAACGCCAAGCACCCCGCCGCCTACGCCCAGGCCCTCGCCGAGGGCCGCACCCCCGCCCTGGGCCGCGAGGTGCTCGCCGAGGAGGACCGCCGGGTCGAGCGCATCCTGCTGGAACTGCGCCTCGCCGAGGGCATCCCGCTCACCCTCCTCACCGACACCGGCCGCCACGCCGCCGCCCGCCACCTCGCCGACGGCCTCCTCGCCGCCGAGCCGTACGCCGGGGGCCGCGCCGTCCTCACCCTCCAGGGCCGCCTGCTCGCCGACGCGGTCGTACGTGACCTGGTGGACTGACATTCGTTAGCGTGGGTGTCAGCCGTCGGAGGGAGCGTGCGATGACCGCCATCGATGATCGGATGACCGGGATCTTCGAGAACCTGGAGGTGCCGGAAGGCGTCAAGGCCGAGCTCATCAGGGGGGAAATCGTGATGATGGCGGGGCCTGACATGGTCCACAACCTCATCGTCCTGGCGATTCAGCACCAGCTTCCGTACGGCCGGTGGCGTCCGCTCACGACCCAGGACCTGAGGATCCCCGGCCAGGCGAGCGAACCCCAGCCCGACCTGGTCGTCTTCGAACGCGGGGCGGTCGAGGAGCACGGACGACTGCTGCCGTCGCCTGCCGTCACCCTGGTGGTCGAGGTGGTGTCGAAGACCAGCGTCGATCGTGATTACCGGACCAAGCGGGAGCTCTACGCCGAGGGCACCGTTCCTGCGTACCTGATCGTGGACCCGATCAAGGGGGTCTGCGTGCTGCTGACCGAGTTGGGCAAGCACCCCGGGTCCGGGCTCCCGAGGTACATGTCCGAGCGGACCAGTAAGTTCGGGGAGCCCGTCCCCATCGGCCTGCTCGATATCGATCTGGACACCACGGACTTTCAGCAGTACGTCTGACCGACCTCACTCCGGAATCGTCACGAAGTCGATCAACTCCTCGACTTTGCCCAGCAGTTCCGGCTCCAGGTCCTTGTAGCTGTCCACCGTGGAGAGGATCCGCTTCCAGGCGGCGGGGGTGTTCACCGGCCAGCCGAGGCGGCGGCAGACGCCCTCCTTCCACTCCTCGCCGCGCGGGACGGCGGGCCAGCCGGGGATGCCGACGGAGGCGGGCTTCACGGCCTGCCAGATGTCGATGTACGGGTGGCCGACGACCAGGACGGCGTCGCCGGTGACCTGGGCGGCGATGCGGTGCTCCTTGGTGCCGGGGAGCAGGTGGTCGACCAGGACGCCGAGGCGCCGGCCCGGGCCGGGGGCGAAGTCGGCGACGATCGCGGGCAGGTCGTCCACACCCTCCAGGTATTCGACGACCACGCCCTCGATCCGCAGGTCGTCGCCCCAGACCCGCTCGACCAGTTCGGCGTCGTGCCGGCCCTCGACGTAGATCCGCGACTCGCGGGCGACCCGGGCCCGGGCGCCGGGGACGGCGACCGAGCCGGAGGCGGTGCGGCCCGGCGCGCGGGAAGGGGCGGGGCCGGCCGGGCGCACCAGGGTGACCGTCCGGCCCTCCAGCAGGAAGCCGTGCGGCACCAGCGGGAACACCCGGAGCTTGCCGAAGCGGTCCTCCAGGGTGACGGTGAAGCCCTCGGCGGTCTTCTCGCAGCGCACCACCGCGCCGCAGAAGCCGGTGGCGGCCTCCTCCACCACCAGGTCCCGTTCGGCGGTCACCTCCGGGGCGGGCTGCTGCTTCTTCCACGGCGGGGTCAGGTCGGGTCCGTACTGGCGGCTGTGCATGAAAGCGACTATACGGACGGACCGTCAGAGGCCCGGCGCGCCCCAGACCGGGAACCAGCGGCTGAGGTCCTTCTCCAGCCGCAGGTCGTTCCCGAGCGTCGCGTTGACCTGGAGCTCCAGCGGGCTGTTGCGCCGCTCCCCGCCGCCGGGCATCGGGGCGAAGGGGTAGAAGGTGCCGCGCTTGTAGAGGTAGACCAGGGCCAGCGACTGCCCGTCCGGGTTGCGGAAGCCGACCAGCGAGCAGAGCAGCTGCGGCCCGAAGCCGTTCGCCTCCAGCTCGCTGTTGACCGCGTGCAGGTCGTTGACCAGGTCCGGCAGTTCCTCGGGGGTGTGCCGGGCGAGCAGCCAGGAGTAGCCGTAGCCGTCCTTGGAGGCCTCGACCGGGACGCCGCCGCGCTCGGTGTCGGCGTCGAGCAGCGCCCGCACCTGTTGTTCGACCTGGCCGAAGGCCGCGCCCTCGACGGCGGCGAAGCAGACCGAGCCGAGCCCGGTGGGGGTGAACCCGGCCGCGGCCTCCAGGGTGAGGGCGGCGGACGGGACGCCGAACAGCTGGTCGAGGTCGGGCTTGACGGGCTTGGTGCGCCCGAACAGGGTGTCCAGGATTCCCACGGCGGTCCTTTCGGGGGAGGGAGTCGGGAGGAGCCAGGGGGGCGGGAGGGCCGCAGGGGGCCGGGGCCTCAGCGGCCGAGCTGCTCGGAGATCTTCGCCAGCTCCGCGAGCCGCTTCTCCAGCGTCGGGTGGGTGGAGAACAGCTGCGAGGCGGTCTCCCGGGCGCTCAGCGCGGGGGCGAAGTAGAAGGCGTTGTAGGGCTGTGCCTGGCGCAGGTCCTTGCTGGGGATGGCGGCGATCTGGCCGGTGACCTTGGTGAGCGCGGAGGCGAGGGCGCTGGGCCGGCCGGTGAGCTGGGCGGCGGCGCGGTCGGCGGCGAGTTCCCGGTAGCGGGACAGGAGCCGGGTGAGCAGGAAGCTGATGGCGTAGACGACCATCGACACCAGCGGGATGATCAGGGCGACGATGGCCGCGTTCTGGTCGTTGTTGTTGCGGTTGCCGCCCATGAACCCGCCGTACATGGCGATCCGGGTCATGGCCCCGGCGAGGACGCCGAGGAAGCCGGCGATGGTCATCACCGCGACGTCCCGGTGGGCGACGTGGGACAGCTCGTGGGCGAGGACGCCCTCCAGTTCCTCGGGCTCCAGCCGGCGCAGCAGGCCGGTGGTGACGCACACCACGGCGTTCTGCGGGTTGCGGCCGGTGGCGAAGGCGTTCGGCATGTCGTTGTCGGCGACCGCCACCCGGGGTTTGGGCATGTCGGCCAGCGCGCAGAGCCGGTCGATGGTGCCGTGTAGTTGCGGGTACTGCTCAGGGGTCACCTGGTGGGCGCCCATGGCCCGTTCGGTGATCTTGTCGCTGAACCAGAACTGGGCCACGAACAGCCCGCCGGAGATCAGGACGATCAGTGGCCAGGCGCCGCGCAGCAGCACGATCAGCAGACCGGTGAAACCGACGTACAGCAGCCCGATCACGAACATCGTCACGACCATGCGGCCGGTCAGGCCGCGGTCGGGCGCGAAACGGGTGTGCTGGCCCGAGCTCGACATTGCTTGCTCCTCCATTCGCCGTCGTCTTCGATGCTGCCACCCGGACGGCCCTGCGGCACCACCCCCGCGCCGGGAACTGCGGGCAGGATCACTCCGGCCGGGCCGTTCCTGCCGTTGGGCCCGGGCCTTACACTGGCAGGTACGGTTTTGGCACTCGCAGGTTCAGAGTGCCAAAGCGGGTGCCGGAGCCGGGATCCTCCCGGAGCGGGCAGCAGCATGCGTGACACGAACGGACAACGTGCGAAGACGGAGGTGTGTGCCCCATGGCCGGTGAGGTTCGCCAGCTGGACGACCGCAAGCTCGCCGTGCTCCGCGCGATCGTCCAGGACTACGTGGGCACCGAGGAGCCGGTCGGCTCCAAGGCCCTGGTGGAGCGGCACAACCTCGGAGTCTCCCCGGCGACCGTGCGCAACGACATGGCGGCGCTGGAGGAGGAGGGCTACATCCACCAGCCGCACACCAGCGCCGGGCGCATCCCCACCGACAAGGGGTACCGCCTGTTCGTCGACAAGCTCGCCGAGGTCAAGCCGATGAGCGCCCCCGAGCGCCGGGCGATCCGGCACTTCCTGGACGGCGCCGTCGACCTGGACGACGTGGTCATGCGGACGGTGCGGCTGCTCGCCCAGCTCACCCGGCAGGTCGCGGTGGTGCAGTACCCCTCGCTGTCGCGGTCCACCGTCCGGCACATCGAGCTGGTGGCGCTGGCCCCGACCAAGGTGATGCTGGTCCTGATCACCAACACCGGCCGGGTCGAGCAGCGGATGGTCGACTGCCCGGGCCCGGTCGGCGAGACGGTCCTGGCGGACCTGCGGGCCCGGATCAACGCGCGGGCCGTCGGCCAGCGGCTGCCGGACGTGCCGGGGTTCCTGGAGGAGCTCCCGGCGGGTTTCGAGCCGCCGGACCGCCCGACCGTCAGCACGGTCCTGGCGACGCTGTTCGAAGCGCTCGCCGAGCAGAACGAGGAGCGGATCATGCTGGCCGGCACGGCCAACCTGACCCGCTTCGGGCACGACTTCCCCCTGACCATCCAGCCGGTGCTGGAAGCCCTGGAGGAGCAGGTCGTCCTGCTCCGTCTCCTGGGTGAGACGGCGGACGCCGCGATGACGGTCCGGATCGGGCGGGAGATCGCCTACGAGGGGCTGAATTCCACCTCGGTGGTGTCGGTCGGTTACGGTTCGGGCGACGAGAGCGTGGCCAAACTGGGTGTGATCGGTCCGACCCGGATGGACTATCCGGGCACAATGGGGGCGGTGCGTGCGGTGGCGCGGTACGTGGGCCAGATCCTGGCCGAGTCGTAGCACAGGCCGCCGTCGGAACCTCTGACGGCGGTGTCCAGTCGCAGCACTACTACAGGCGGAACAAGCGGAGCATTTGGTGGCCACGGACTACTACGCGGTACTCGGCGTCCGACGGGATGCGGGGCAGGACGAGATCAAGAAGGCCTTCCGACGCCTGGCACGCGAACTGCACCCGGACGTCAACCCGGACCCGAAGACGCAGGAGCGGTTCAAGGAGATCAACGCCGCTTACGAGGTGCTCTCCGACCCGCAGAAGCGCCAGGTCTACGACCTCGGCGGTGACCCGCTCTCGCCGGGCGGCGGGGGCGCGGGCGGCTTCGGCGCGGGGGCGGCCGGCTTCGGCTTCTCCGACATCATGGACGCCTTCTTCGGCGCCGCGGCCGGCCAGCGCGGCCCGCGCTCGCGCACCCGCCGCGGCCAGGACGCCATGATCCGGCTGGAGATCACCCTGGAGGAGGCCGCCTTCGGCACCACCAAGGAACTCCAGGTCGACACGGCCGTCACCTGCACCACGTGCAGCGGTGAGGGCGCGGCCCCCGGCACCTCCGCGCAGACCTGCGACATGTGTCGCGGCAGGGGCGAGGTGTCCCAGGTCACCCGGTCGTTCCTGGGCCAGGTCATGACCTCCCGGCCCTGCCCGCAGTGCCAGGGCTTCGGCACCGTCGTGCCGACCCCGTGCCCGGAGTGCGCCGGCGACGGCAGGGTCCGCGCCCGGCGCACCCTGACGGTCAAGATCCCGGCCGGTGTCGACAACGGCACCCGGATCCAGCTGGCCGGCGAGGGCGAGGTCGGCCCCGGCGGCGGCCCGGCCGGCGACCTGTACGTCGAGATCGCCGAGACGACCCACACCGTCTTCCAGCGGCGCGGGGACGATCTGCACTGCACCGTCACCATCCCGATGACGGCCGCGTCCCTCGGCACCCAGGTGCCGCTGCAGACCCTGGACGGGCTGGAGGAGCTCGACATCCGGCCCGGCACCCAGTCCGGCCAGTCGATCCCGCTGCACGGCCGCGGCATCACGCACCTGCGCGGCGGCGGACGAGGCGACCTGATAGTGCATGTCGAGGTGCAGACGCCCACCAAGCTCGACCCCGAGCAGGAGGAGCTGCTGCGCCGGCTCGCGGTGCTGCGCGGCGAGGAGCGGCCGTCCGGCCAGTTCGCGCCGGGCCAGCAGGGCCTGTTCTCGCGCCTCAAGGACGCGTTCAACGGCCGCTAGGCCCTAGGACCCAGCCCGGGCCGCCAGGCCCTGGCCGTCCGCGCGGGGGTGCCGGGTTCTGCCCGGCGCCCCTTTCGCGTTCCCGATCCGCCCCACCCCCCGGAGGTTCCCCGCATGACCGCCCCCGTCTTCGTCGTCGAGACCGAGCGGATCGCCGCCGCCGCGCCCGGCTCCGTGGTGCGCCTCGACGGGCCGGAGGGGCGGCACGCGGCCGCGGTGAAGCGGCTGGCGGCGGGCGAGGCGGTGACCCTCGCCGACGGGCTGGGCCTCGGGGTGGACGGGACGGTCGCTACGGTGCTCGGCAAGGACGCGATCGACGTCACGGTGGCCGCCGTCCGCCGGGAGCCCGAGCCGGCGCCGCGGATCGTCGTCGTCCAGGCGCTGCCCAAGGGCGACCGCGGCGAGCTCGCGGTGGAGACCATGACCGAGGTCGGCGTGGACGTGATCGTCCCGTGGGCCGCCTCGCGCTGCATCACGCAGTGGAAGGGCGAGCGGGGCGCCAAGGCGCTGGCCAAGTGGCGGGCCACCGCCCGGGAGGCCGGCAAGCAGTCCCGTCGGCTGCGCTTCCCCGAGGTGCGCGAGCCGGCGACCACCCGGCAGCTGGCGCCGCTGCTGGCCCAGGCCGCGTTCGCCGCCGTGCTGCACGAGGAGGGCGCCGAGCCGCTGGCGCTGGCCGCGCTGCCCGCGGCCGGGGACGTGGTGCTGGTGGTCGGCCCGGAGGGCGGGGTCTCCCCGGAGGAGCTGGCCGCGTTCGCCGAGGCGGGCGCCGGGCCGTACCGGCTGGGCCCCTCGGTGCTGCGCACCTCCACCGCCGGGGTGGCCGCCGGCGCCCTGCTGCTGGGGCGCACCGGCCGCTGGTCGTAGCCGGCCCGCCCGTGCGGTCGGAGTCTGTCCGAACCGGCCCGCGCCGTGCGCGCGCGTGCCTACGCTGACCGCGTGACGGAACCCCTGAGCACCTCTGCGGGCGCCTACCTGCGCCACCCCCATCTGCACGGTGACCTGGTCACCTTCGTCGCCGAGGACGACGTCTGGCTGGCCCCGCTGGACGGTGGCCGGGCCTGGCGGCTGACGGCCGATCACCTGCCCGTCCGGTACCCCCGGTTCGCCCCCGACGGGCGGCACATCGCCTTCACCTCCACCCGGGACGGCGCGCCCGAGGTGCACGTGGTGCCGGTGGACGGCGGGCCGTCCCGGCGGCTCACCCACTGGGGCAGCGAGCAGACCGAGGTGCGGGGCTGGACGGCCGACGGGCGCCCGATCGCCCTCACCACCGCCGGTGAGGCGACCCTGCGCCGCAGCTGGGCGCACGCCGTGCCGCTGGACGGCGGCGAGTCGGTGCGGCTGCCGTACGGGCCGGTCGGCGGGCTCGCCTTCGAGCCGGGCGGCGACCGCGTGCTGCTGGGCACCGTCAACAACCGCGAGCCGGCCTGGTGGAAGCGCTACCGGGGCGGCCGGGCGGGCAAGTTGTGGATCGGGCGGGACGAATTCGTCCGCGTCCACGAGGAGTTGGACGGCCAGCTCGACTCGCCGCTGTGGGTGGGGGAGCGGATCGCCTTCCTCTCCGACCACGAGGGCGTCGGCGAGCTCTACTCCAGCCTCCCGGACGGCTCCGACCTGCGCCGCCACACCACCGACCCGGACGGCTTCTACGCCCGCAACGCCGGCACCGACGGCACCCGGGCGGTGTTCCACCGGGCCGGCGACGTCTGGCTGCTGGACGACCTGGCGGGAGCCGCGCCCCGCCGCCTCGACATCCGGCTGGCCGGCCCGCGCAGCGGCCGCCGCCCCCGCCCGGTGCACGCCGCGCACTGGCTGGAGTCCGCCGCCCCCGACCGCACCGGCCGGGCCGGCGCCGTGGTGGTGCGCGGCGACGTGCACTGGCTGACCCACCGCGAGGGCCCGGCCCGGGTGCTGGACGAGACCCCGGGGGTGCGCGGGCGGCTGGCCCGGGTGGTGCCGGGCGAGGACGGCGCCCAGGGCGTGCTGTGGGTGTCCGACGCCGAGGGCGAGGACGCGCTGGAGTTCGCCCCCGACGCCCAGGGCGCCGAGCGCCGCCGGCTGGCTGCCGGGCGGATCGGCCGGGTCAACTCCCTGGCGGTGTCCCCGGACGGCAGGCAGGCCGCGCTCGGCGTGCACGACGGCCGGGTCCTGCTGGTCGCGCTCGCCGACGGCACCGTGCACGAGCTGGACCGCAGCGCAGACGGCGAGGTCGGCGGGCTGGCCTTCAGCCCGGACTCGGCCTGGCTGGCCTGGTCGCGGCCGGTGCACCGGCTGGGCCCGTACTCGCTGCGCCAGATCGTGCTGGCCGACCTGGCGACCCGGACGGTCGGCGAGGTCACCCAGGAGCGCTTCATCGACACCTCGCCGGCCTTCACCGCGGACGGCCGCTACCTGGCGTTCCTGTCGGTGCGCAACTTCGACCCGGTCTACGACTCGCACGTCTTCGACCTGTCGTTCCCCAACGGCTGCCGCCCGTACCTGATCACGCTGGCCGCCGACACGCCGTCCCCGTTCGGGCCGCAGCGGGCCGGGCGCCCGCTCGGCGGGGAGGAGGACGAGCCGCGCGGCAGGAAGGCGGACGGCGAGGAGGCCGCCGGCGACGCCGCGCCGGTGACCAGGGTCGACCTGGACGGCATCGCGGACCGGATCGTCCCGTTCCCGGTCGAGGGCGGCCGGTTCGACGCGCTCAGGGCCGCCAAGGACGGCGTGCTGTGGACCCGCGCCCCGCTGCTCGGCGAACTCGGCGACGAGGCGGCCTCGCCCGAGGACGAGCGGCCCCGGCCGGTGCTGGAGCGCTTCGACCTGAAGAAGCGCCGCGTCGAGCAACTGGTGCACGGCGTGGACGGCTTCGCGGTCAGCGGGGACGGCACCTGGGTGGCCGTGCTGGACGGGGGCGAGCTGCGGATCGTCCCGGCCGAGCACAAGGCGGGCGGCGAGGACGACGAGGTGGGCGTCGACCTGACCCGGCTGCGGGTCACCGTCGACCCGGCCGCCGAGTGGCGGCAGATGTACGCCGAGAACGGCCGCCTGATGCGCGACAACTTCTGGCGCCCCGACCTCGGCGGCGTCGACTGGGCCGGCGTGCTGGACCGCTACCGGCCGCTCGTGGAACGCCTCGGCTCGCACGACGACCTGGTCGACCTGCTCTGGGAGGTGCACGGCGAACTCGGCACCTCGCACGCCTACGTCGTCCCGTACGGCCGGTACACCGAGCCCGCTCGGCGCCAGGGCCTGCTCGGCGCGGATCTCGCCAGGGACGGCGACCGGTGGCGGATCGCCCGCATCCTGCCCGGCGAGTCCTCCGACCCCCGGGCCCGCTCGCCGCTGGCCGCGCCCGGCGCCGCGATCCGCCCGGGCGACGCGGTCCTCGCCGTCAACGGCCGCCCGGTGGACCCGGTCACCGGCCCGGCCCCGCTGCTGGCCGGCACCGCCGGGCAGCCGGTCGAGCTGACCGTGGCCGGCAAGGACGGCACCGACCAGCGCCACCCGGTGGTCGTCCCGATCGCCGACGAGGAGCCGCTGCGCTACCACGACTGGGTGGCCGGGCGGCGGGCCGCGGTGCGCGAGCTGTCCGGCGGCCGGCTCGGCTACCTGCACATCCCCGACATGCAGTCGGCCGGCTGGGCCCAGATCCACCGGGACCTGGCCGTGGAGCTGGCTAGGGACGGCGTGATCGTCGACGTCCGGGAGAACCGCGGCGGCCACACCTCGCAGCTGGTGATCGAGAAGCTCGCCCGCCGGATCGTCGGCTGGAACGCCATCCGGGACACCGACCACCCGGTGCCCTACCCCCTCGACGCCCCGCGCGGGCCGGTCGTCGCGCTCGCCAACGAGTTCTCCGGCTCGGACGGCGACGTCGTCAACGCCGTCATCCAGACGCTCGGCATCGGCCCGGTGGTCGGCACCCGCACCTGGGGCGGGGTGATCGGCATCGACAGCCGCTACCACCTGGTCGACGGCACCCTCGTCACCCAGCCCAAGTACGCGTACTGGCTGGAGAACTACGGCTGGGGCGTGGAGAACCACGGCGTCGACCCGGACGTCGAGGTGCCGATGGCCCCGCACCAGTGGGCCGCCGGCGAGGACCCGCAGCTGGCCGAGGGCGTGCGGATCGCCCTCGCCGCGCTCGCCGCGGCCCCGCCCCGCACGGCCCCGCCGATGCCCTGGGCGTAGGGCGCGCCCCCGTCGCCCTCGGCGGGCGGGAGAGCAGCCGAACGGGAGGTCGGCCCGGCCGACTTCCCGCTAGGCTGCGCCCGTACGGCCCCAGACCAGACACGAACCGAGGAGAAGCCGATGGCCGGCGAGCCGCAGCCCGACTGCCTGTTCTGCAAGATCGTTGCGGGCGAGATCCCGGCGACCGTGGTGCGCAAGACCGAGCGCGTCCTCGCCTTCCGCGACATCGCCCCCAAGGCGCCGCTGCACGTCCTGGTCATCCCGCACGTCCACTACCCGAACGCCGCCGCGCTGGCCGCCGCCGAGCCGGAGATCGCCGGTGAACTCCTCGCCGAGGCGGGCGCGGTGGCCAGGGACGAGGGCGTCGAGGACTACCGGCTGATCTTCAACACCGGCGCCGGCGCCGGCCAGACGGTCTTCCACGCCCACGTCCACGTGCTCGGCGGCAAGCCGATGACCGAGAGCATGGTCTGACCTACGTGTCACAGCGCGAACTCGTCGTCCTCGGCACCGCCAGCCAGGTGCCCACCCGGCACCGCAACCACAACGGCTACCTGCTCCGCTGGGACGGCGAGGGCCTGCTGTTCGACCCCGGCGAGGGCACCCAGCGGCAGATGCTGCTGGCCGGCGTCTCGGCCACCCAGATCACCCGGATCGCCGTCACGCATTTCCACGGCGACCACTGCCTGGGCCTCGCCGGGGTGATCCAGCGGATCAACCTGGACCGCGTCCCCCACCCGGTGGACGTCTACTTCCCGGCCTCCGGCGAGGTCTACTTCGAGCGGCTGCGGCACGCCACCGCCTACCACGAGACGGCCGTCCTGCGGCCCCGGCCGATCGACGAGCCGGGCCCCCAGCCCGCCCCCCCGGCCCCCCTCGCGCGGCACCCCCGCCGCGTCTACCACCCCCTCGGGGGCCTGCGCTACCCGCGGGGCGGCCCCGCCG
>NZ_JBHWIJ010000072.1:18435-24723 GCF_042732255.1 Kitasatospora sp. NPDC059803
GAGAGCGGCGGGGGGCCGGCGGCGCGCGCCTCCCACCCGGTCTCGCCGGCCCCCCGCCGTGACGCCGCCGCCGCCGCCGCCCGCCTGGTGCCCGAACGCCTCGCCGCGCTGGGCGTCTTCGGCCCCGCGGTCGGCCGCCTCCAGCACGAGGGGGCGATCGAGGCGGACGGCCGGCGGGTCACCCTGGAGGAGGTCAGCGAGCCCCGGCCGGGCCAGCGCTTCGCCTTCGTGATGGACACCCGGCTCTGCGACGGCGTGTACGAACTCGCCGAGGGCGCCGACCTGTTGGTCGCCGAGTCGACCTTCACCGACGCCGACTCCCGGCTCGCCGAGGAGCACGGCCACCTCACCGCCGGGCAGGCCGCCAAGGCCGCCGCCGAGGCCGGCGTGCGCACCCTGGTGCTGACCCACTTCTCCCAGCGCTACCCGGACCTGGGCCAGCATCTGGCCGACGCCCGCAAGCACTTCGACGGCGAGCTGGTGCTCGCCGCCGACCTCGCCCGGGTGCCCGTCCCCGTCCGGCGCCAGCCGTGAACCCGGCCCGCACCCCGTGAAAAGCGCTCGCGCCGCTCCCCGATCTGCCGCAGCATCGTCGGGTGCGGCCCCGCCGCCCGCCGCGGCGACCACGTGCGCGGCGTACCCTGGTGCCCCGGAGAGACCGATCGGCACACGACACCACGGATGGGATGAGGCAGGCCCAGCGCCGACCTATGAGTGACACATCGCAGACCCGTACGAACGGACAGTCGCGCCCCGAACCGGCCGACGACGGTCGCGTCAGCGCCCGGATCGTCATCCCCGAGAAGCACCCGATGGTCACCCTGCTCGGCACAGCGGACTCGCTGCTGCGCGTGATCGAGCAGGGCTTCCCCGCCGCCGACATCCACGTCCGCGGCAACGAGGTGACCGCCACCGGAGCGCGCGCCGAGGTCGCCCTCGTGCAGCGGCTCTTCACCGAGATGATGCTGGTGCTGCGCACCGGCCAGCCCTTGACGGAGGATTCCGTGGAGCGCTCCATCGCCATGCTCCGCGGTGCCGCGGAGGACCCGGACAGCCCGGCGCCGTCCCAGGTGTTCACCGCGAACATCCTGTCCAACCGGGGCCGCACGATCCGCCCCAAGACCCTCAACCAGCAGCGCTACGTCGAGGCGATCGACAAGCACACGATCGTCTTCGGCCTCGGCCCGGCCGGCACCGGCAAGACCTACCTCGCGATGGCCAAGGCCGTCCAGGCCCTCCAGGCCAAGGAGGTCAACCGGATCATCCTGACCCGCCCGGCCGTCGAGGCGGGGGAGCGGCTGGGCTTCCTGCCCGGCACCCTCTACGAGAAGATCGACCCGTACCTGCGCCCGCTGTACGACGCGCTGCACGACATGATGGACCCGGACTCCATCCCGCGCCTGATGGCGGCCGGCACCATCGAGGTCGCGCCGCTGGCCTACATGCGCGGCCGCACCCTCAACGACGCCTTCATCATCCTGGACGAGGCCCAGAACACCTCGCCCGAGCAGATGAAGATGTTCCTCACCCGCCTCGGTTTCAACTCCCGGGTGGTGGTCACCGGCGACACCAGCCAGATCGACCTCCCGGGCGGCACCCGCAGCGGCCTCAAGGTCGTCCAGGACATCCTGGCCGACGTGCCCGACATCCACTTCTCCGTCCTCACCAGCACCGACGTGGTCCGCCACAAGCTGGTCGGCCGGATCGTGGACGCCTACGAACGCTGGGACGCCAAGCAGGAGGCCGAGGAGAACCCCTCGCCCGCCCGCAAGCCGGCCCAGCGGCGCGGCTCCCGCGCACCCCGTCAGTCCCATCGCACCGAAAGCTGAGTACGCAGCCCGTCATGTCGATCGACATCGCCAACGAGTCCGGTTGGGACGCCGATGAGGAAGCCATCCTCGACGTCGCCCGCTTCGCCCTGGACAAGATGCGGATCCACCCGCAGTCCGAACTGTCCGTGATCCTGGTGGACGGAGCGGCGATGGAGGAGCTGCACATCCAGTGGATGGACCTCCCCGGCCCCACCGACGTGATGTCCTTCCCCATGGACGAGCTGCGCCCCGGCAAGGAGGGCGAGGAGCTGCCGCAGGGCCTGCTCGGCGACATCGTGCTCTGCCCGGAGGTCGCCGAGCAGCAGGGCAAGGCGGCCCCCTCCAAGCACTCGATGGACGAGGAGCTCCAACTGCTCACCGTCCACGGGGTGCTGCACGTCCTCGGGTACGACCACGAGGAGCCCGAGGAGGAGGAGGAGATGTTCGCCCTCCAGAAGCGCATCCTGGACGACTGGCGGGCGGGCCGGGGCCTCGGTGGTCTCTCCCCGGCCCCCACCACCCACTGAGCGCGGAGCCCGAACCCCTGTGAGTGGTGAAAGTACGAGCTTCATCCTCGGTGCCGTGCTCCTCGTCGTCCTCGGCTGGCTGGCCGCGTGCGCCGAGGCGGGCATCTCCCGGGTCTCCCGGTTCCGGGCGGAGGAGGCCGTGCGGGCCGGGCGGCGCGGCTCGGCCCGGCTGCTGACCGTCGCCTCCGACCCGATCCGCTACCTCAACCTGGCGACCCTGATCCGGGTGGCCAGCGAGATGGCGGCGGCCGTCCTGGTCACCGTGGTGTGCGTGCGCAACGTGGAGCCGATCTGGCAGGCCGTGCTGCTGGCGTTCGGCGTGATGGTGCTGGTGTCCTTCGTCGCGGTGGGGGTCTCGCCGCGCACGATCGGGCGCCAGCACCCGCTCACCACCGCGACCGCCGCCTCCTTCGTGCTGCTGCCGCTGGCCGCGGTGCTCGGCCCGATCCCGCGGCTGCTGATCCTGCTCGGCAACGCGCTGACCCCGGGCAAGGGCTACCGGGAGGGGCCGTTCGCCTCCGAGGCCGAACTGCGGGCGCTGGTCGACCTCGCCGAGAAGGACGACCTGATCGAGGACGAGGAGCGCCGGATGGTGCACTCGGTCTTCGAGCTGGGCGACACCATCGTCCGCGAGGTGATGGTGCCGCGCACCGACCTGGTGATGATCGAGCGGCACAAGACCGTCCGGCAGGCGCTCACCCTGGCGCTGCGCTCGGGCTTCTCGCGGATCCCCGTGGTCGGGGACAGCGAGGACGACGTGGTCGGCATCGTCTACCTGAAGGACCTGGTCCGGCGCACCCACATCAACCGGGAGGCGGAGTCCGAGGAGGTCGGCGCGGTGATGCGCCCGGCCGTCTTCGTACCGGACTCCAAGCCGGCCGGCGACCTGCTGCGCGAGATGCAGCAGCGCCGCTCGCACGTGGCGATCGTGATCGACGAGTACGGCGGCACGGCCGGCCTGGTCACCATCGAGGACGTCCTGGAGGAGATCGTCGGCGAGATCACCGACGAGTACGACCGGGAGATCGCGCCGGTGGAGGACCTCGGCGACGGCTCGTACCGGATCACCGCCCGGCTGCTGGTGGAGGACCTGGGCGAGCTGTTCGGCATCGAGCTGGAGGACGAGGACGTCGAGACCGTCGGCGGCCTGCTGGCCAAGCACCTCGGCCGGGTGCCGATCCCCGGCTCGGCCTGCGAGATCCCGCTGCCCGAGCCCGCCGGCACCGGGCTGACCGGCATCCTGCTGACCGCCGAGTCCTCGGCCGGGCGCCGCAACCGGATCGGCTCGATGGTCGCGACCCCGGTCCGCAAGGCCGCGGAGGCCGGGGCGGAGCCCGGCGAGTAGCGGTCGCGCCCCGGCGGAGCGACCATGGACAGCATGACGCATCAACTTCGCGCGGAGTACGGCCCGCAGGGTGCGACCGGCGGGGTCAAGGTCTGGCACGTGGTGCGCGACGGCGACCCCGCGACGGCGCTCTGCGGCCGCAGCCTGGCCGACGACGCCGAGACGAGGCCCGAGCAGGAGTGGGGCACCGGGCTGCGCTGCTGCCAGCAGTGCGGTTCGCTCTACATGCACGAGGTGCCGCACATGCAGGGGAGCCATCCCTACAGCTAGGCCGTGGTGGAGGTCGCCATGAAGCTGCAAGACGAACTGCCCGTGAACAGCCGGCTCGCCACGGTGTGGCGGATCGGGGCGGGGCTCGGGGGGATCTTCCTGATCGTGTTCGGGTGCCTGGGGCTGGCCGATCACCCGGGCTTCCTCGCCACCCACGGTGACCGGATCACCGGGCTGTCGACCAACGGGGCGCTGAGCATCCTGTCCATCGTGGCGGGCGCGATCCTGGTGGCGGGGGCGGTGGTCGGCGGCAACTTCGCGTCCAACCTGAACATGGTGGTCGGCGTGCTGTTCGTCCTGTCCGGCTTCTACGGCCTGGCGGTGCTCGGGCGGCCGGACGCCAACATCCTGAACTTCCGGATGTCGAACGTGCTGTTCGCCTTCATCTTCGGGGTGATCCTGACGACCTTCGGGATGTACGGCCGGGTGAGCAGTCACCTGCCGCACGACAACCCGTTCTGGCGCGAGCGCACGGAGCACGAGACGGCGCGGCCGTCCGGGCCGAAGACCTTCGTCAAGGTCCTCAACCCGAACCCCGGTCCGACCCACCCGGTCGGCCACTGAGCGGCCGCGGGGGCCGCCTATGCTCGGCGG
The DNA here is from genome assembly GCF_042732255.1 of Kitasatospora sp. NPDC059803. Taxonomy (NCBI): domain Bacteria; kingdom Bacillati; phylum Actinomycetota; class Actinomycetes; order Kitasatosporales; family Streptomycetaceae; genus Kitasatospora; species Kitasatospora sp. NPDC059803. Next base: position 22,983 of record NZ_JBHWIJ010000072.1, read on the forward strand.
CATGAGTGACATCGTCGAGCTCGACCCCGAAGACAAGAAGATCATCACCCTGGCCCGCTCGGCCCGCGCCCGCAACGGCGTCGCCGAGGGGGCCGCGGTGCGTGACGAGACCGGCCGGACGTACGTGGCCGGGACGGTCGCGCTGGAGTCGCTGCGGCTGAGCGCGCTGCAGACGGCGGTGGCGATGGCGGTGGCCAGCGGTGCGAAGTCGCTGGAGGCGGCGGCCGTGGTGAGCGAGGCGGAGCAGCCGGCCGAGGCCGACCTGGCGGCCGTCCGGGACCTCGGCGGGGCCGGGACGCCCGTGCTGCTGGCCGGTGTGGACGGGACGCTGCGGGTGGCGGCCGAGGCCCGCTGAGGGCTGCCGAGGGCTGCTTGAGGCCCGCCGGGGCCTGCTCAGGGCCCGCTGCGGCCTGCCGCGGCGGGCGATGCCGGGCGATGGCGGCGGCCTGGCGAACACCTGCCCGAACCGAGCGGATAGTCTCACCGGGGGAGTGAACTCGGTGAGGGGGCTGGGCACATGGGGGCGGTGGCGTTCTTCGCCGGGCTACTGCTGTTCGTGATGGGGATGGGCAAGTGGCAGGAGACCGGCTCGCCGTACTGGCTCTGGGGTTCGGTCGCCTTCCTGGTCCTGTTGGTGGTGATGTCGGTGGTTTCGCGGGGCGGTCGCAAGGGCTGATCGGGCGGTGCGGGCGGGCCCGGGCAGCGCGACTCCGGTGATCAGGGAGAATGGAGCACATGAGTGCCCCTTCCTCCTCGTACCGCTCCGGCTTCGCGTGCTTCGTCGGCCGACCCAACGCGGGCAAGTCGACCCTGACCAACGCTCTGGTGGGGACGAAGGTCGCGATCACCTCCGACCGCCCGCAGACCACCCGGCACACCGTGCGCGGCATCGTGCACCGCCCGGACTCCCAGCTCGTCCTGGTCGACACCCCCGGCCTGCACAAGCCGCGCACCCTGCTCGGCGAGCGCCTCAACGACCTGGTCCGCAGCACCTGGGCCGAGGTCGACGTGATCGGCTTCTGCCTGCCCGCCGACCAGAAGCTCGGCCCCGGCGACAAGTTCATCGCCAAGGAACTCGCCGAGGTCAAGAAGACCCCCAAGGTCGCCATCGTCACCAAGACCGACCTGGTCGACTCCAAGCGGCTCGCCGAGCAGCTGATCGCCATCCACCAGCTCGGTGAGGAACTGGGCATCGAGTGGGCCGAGATCATCCCGGTCTCGGCTGTCGGCGACAAGCAGGTGGAACTGGTCGGCGACCTGATCACCAAGCTGCTGCCGGAGGGCATGCCGCTCTACCCGGACGGCGACCTCACCGACGAGCCCGAGCAGATCATGGTCGCGGAGCTGATCCGCGAGGCCGCCCTGGAGGGCGTCCGGGACGAGCTGCCGCACTCGCTGGCCGTCGTGGTCGAGGAGATGCTCCCGCGCGAGGGCCGCCCGGCGGACCGCCCGCTGCTGGACATCCACGCCAACGTCTACATCGAGCGGCAGAGCCAGAAGGCGATCGTCATCGGCGCCAAGGGCGCGCGGCTCAAGCACGTCGGCACCACCGCCCGCAAGCACATCGAGGCGCTGCTCGGCACGCCGGTCTTCCTGGACCTGCACGTCAAGGTGGCCAAGGACTGGCAGCGCGACCCGAAGCAGCTGCGCAAGCTCGGCTTCTGAGCCCCGGCTCCCAGCGAAGGCCCGCCCCGAGCAGAAAGACCCGGAGGGCCATAGGCATGTACGGGGGCAGGTGGGT
>NZ_JBHWIJ010000072.1:24733-31208 GCF_042732255.1 Kitasatospora sp. NPDC059803
GGGGGCGGCGCGGCCCCCCCCCCCCGCCCCCGGCCCACCGCGGGTTTCGCCGCCCCCCCCCCCCTGGGCGCCCCCGCGGCGGATTTGCGCCCGGGGGGGGCCCTTCGGCATGTCCGGGGGCCGGTGGGGCTACGCGCCCTCGCGCAGGACCAGCGACACCAGTTCGCGCTGCGAGTCGGTGAGCTTCGGGTCGGCGCAGTAGACCGTCCGGCCGTCGACGGTGATCTCGTAGTGGAAGCCGTCCGGCACCCCGTACGAGGGCGCCCGCAGCCCGCCCGCGACGGCCTCGCGGGCGAGCGCGTGGACGTGCGGGGCGTCCGTGCGGTCGACGGTGTCGAGTTCCGCATGGCGGACGATCCCCGCGAAGCCGCCGGTCCGGGTCACCTGGATACGCATGGTGTCCATGGTGCTACCAGGGGAGGGAGTTTGCCGGTCTTTTCCCGGACCGTGACCTTAAGCCCGGCTCAACCTGGTCTCAATCGGTCCTCGGCCGGGGCCGTCGTCGGGGCCTTCATCGTGGCTGCCGGGGGGCCGCCGGAGGGGCCGCCGGAGGGTTCAGCCGGGGCTGACGCCCACCTGCGCCCAGGAGGCCGTCACGGTGTCCGCGACCGAGGACTGGTCGGGGTAGCGGGCCTTGGCGGCGGCCACGGTGGCCCGGGCGAAGGCGGTGAAGTCGGCGTCGGCGGCCAGCTGGTGGCCGGTCAGGGCGTCGTACCAGATCCGTCCGGCGCGGTCCCAGGCCTGGCCGCCGAGGGCGGTGGCCAGCAGGTAGAACGCGTGGTTGGGGATGCCGGAGTTGATGTGCACGCCGCCGTTGTCGTCGGTGGTGTCCACGTAGTCCCGCATGTGCGCGGGCTGCGGGTCCTTGCCGAGCCGGGGGTCGTCGTAGGCGGTGCCGGGGGCCTTCATCGAGCGCAGCGCCACGCCCTGGATGCCGGGGGCGAGCAGTCCGGCGCCGATCAGCCAGTCGGCGTGGGCGGCGTCATGGCGCAGCGCGTACTGCTTGACCAGCGAGCCGAAGACGTCGGAGACCGACTCGTTGAGCGCGCCGGGCTGGTCCTGGTACTGCAGGCCGGCGGTGAACTGGGTGACACCGTGGGTGAGTTCGTGGCCGATGACGTCGACGCAGGCGGTGAAGTCGCCGAAGATCTCGCCGTCGCCGTCGCCGAAGACCATCTGGTGGCCGTTCCAGAAGGCGTTGTCGTAGTCCTGGCCGTAGTGCACGGTGGCGTCCAGGCGCAGCCCCCGGTTGTCGATCGAGCGGCGGCCGAAGACGGTGGCGTACAGGGCGAAGGTGTCGCCGAGGCCGTCGTAGGCGTGGTTGACGGACTGGTCGGCGACCGGGGCCTGGCCCTCGGTGCGGACGGTCCGGCCGGGCAGCCGCTGGCTGTGGGCGGTGTCGGCGATCAACCGGCTGGGGGTCGGGCCGGTGCTGACGGGCGGGGGAGGGGCGAGGCGGGCCGCGCGGTGCGCGGTGTCGAGCAGGAGGGAGCGGACGGCGGGCTCGTGACCGGCCTCGGCGAGGCGGTCCAGGACGTACGGCGGGACGATCGCGCAGATCGGAACTGCTGCAGTCATGTGGCCCAGGGTGAGGCCTCGATGACCGGTTGTCACCACTCTTGGCGTGACCGGTCGGTGTCTCAAGGGGTGGAACGGTGGCCCGGATCACTTCGGGGGCGCGCGGCCCTGGGTTACGCTGGGGCCATCATGCGCAACGGGCTGCTTCTTCTTAGCTGCCGCGTCGAGGGCCTGTAGTCCACAGGGCCGGCTCCCTCGCCGCGGGGATCGAGCTGTGCGCGTCATCCGGCGATCCAACGGAGGGTCGCGAGCGGCAGCTGCCGGCCAGTCGGTGTCGACCACCCCGACCCGCCCCCGCACCACGCATCACAGGAAGCCGAGAGTCATTCCATGACCGAGCAGAGCTCCGCCGCGCCCATCCCCGCCGGTCGCGCCTTCGTCGACCGTCCCACCCCGATCACCGCCGCGTCCGTGCGCCAGCTGCCCTCCGGCATGCGGTACGGGCGCTACCTGCCGTTCGACACCGTCGACCTGCCGGACCGCACATGGCCGAGCACGGTGATCACCAAGGCGCCGCGCTGGCTCTCCACCGACCTGCGGGACGGCAACCAGGCGCTGATCGACCCGATGTCCCCGGCCCGCAAGCGCAAGATGTTCGACCTGCTGGTCGCGATGGGCTACAAGGAGATCGAGGTCGGCTTCCCGTCCTCCGGCGCCACCGACCACGCCTTCGTGCGGTCGCTGATCGAGGAGGGGGCGATCCCCGAGGACGTCACCATCTCGGTGCTGACGCAGGCCCGCGAGGAGCTGATCGAGAAGACCGTCGAGTCGCTGGTCGGCGCCCCGCGCGCGACGGTCCACCTGTACAACGCGACGGCGCCGCTGTTCCGCCGGGTGGTGTTCCGCAACGACCGGGCCGCCACCAAGGCGATCGCCACCGACGGCACCCGGCTGGTGATGGAGTACGCCGAGAAGCTGCTGGGCGAGGAGACCGTCTTCGGCTACCAGTACTCGCCGGAGATCTTCGTGGACACCGAGCTGGACTTCGCGCTGGAGGTCTGCGAGGCGGTCATGGACGTCTGGCAGCCGGGCGAGGGCCGCGAGATCATCCTGAACCTGCCGGCCACCATCGAGCGGGCCACCCCGAACGTGCAGGCCGACCAGTTCGAGTGGATGTCGCGCAACCTGTCGCGCCGCGAGTTCGTCTGCCTGTCGGTGCACCCGCACAACGACCGCGGCACCGCCGTCGCCTCCGCCGAACTGGCCTACATGGCGGGCGCGGACCGCATCGAGGGCTGCCTGTTCGGCCAGGGCGAGCGGACGGGCAACGTCGACCTGGTGACCCTGGGCATGAACCTGTTCTCGCAGGGCATCGACCCGCAGATCGACTTCTCCGACATCGACGAGGTGCGCCGCACCGCCGAGTACTGCAACCAGATGGAGGTGCACCCGCGCCACCCGTACGCCGGCGACCTGGTGTACACCTCCTTCTCCGGCTCGCACCAGGATGCCATCAAGAAGGGCTTCGACGCCCTGGAGGCGGACGCGGCGGCGGCGGGCGTCCCGGTGGGGGAGCACACCTGGGGCGTGCCGTACCTGCCGATCGACCCGAAGGACGTCGGCCGCACCTACGAGGCGGTCATCCGGGTCAACAGCCAGTCCGGCAAGGGCGGTGTGGCGTACGTCCTGAAGAACGACCACAAGCTGGACCTGCCGCGCCGGATGCAGATCGAGTTCTCCCGGATCATCCAGGCCAAGACCGACGCCGAGGGCGGCGAGGTCACCCCGGCCGAGATCTGGCGGGTCTTCGAGGACGAGTACCTGCCGACCCCGGACAACCCGTGGGGCCGGATCTCGCTGAGCGGCTCGCGCACCCTGACCACCGAGGACGGCCGGGACGCGCTGATCGCCGGCGCGCTGGTGGACTCGGTACCGGTGACCCTGACCGGTGTCGGCAACGGCCCGGTCTCCGCCTTCACGGACGCGCTGGCCCGGATCGGCCTGGACGTCCGCGTCCTGGACTACGCCGAGCACGCGCTGAGCGAGGGTGGCGACGCCCAGGCCGCCGCGTACGTCGAGTGCGCGGTGGACGGCAAGGTGCTGTGGGGCGTCGGCATCGACGCCAACACCGTGCTGGCCTCGCTGAAGGCGATCATCAGCGCCGTCAACCGGGCACAGCGCGGGTAGTTCGTACGAGTGAGATGTGGCGGGGCCGTCCTCCGGGGCGGCCCTTCGCCGCACCTGGGGCCAGTTGTGTCCTGCGCCACATTTTTTCGGGTCGGAAGCCGTTCGAGGTACTGACACGTGCCGGTAACCATGGCAACATCGATCCACCGGAAAGCCGGGTCGGTGGGACGGCCTCGGTGTCCGGTCGCGTGACCTGCCCATTGTTGTGCAGGCCGTCTGCCATGTCTGGGGAGTGGCGCCGTGACCAGGTTGTGGGGTGTTCGCCCGCGGTGGCGGACTGACGTTCTCGGTGACTTCTTCTGCCCGGGCTGTGGCGGGGACCGCAACTACCGCCGGCAGCACGGCCGGCGGTGGCTGCGGTTGCTGGGGACCCCGGTGGCCCCGCTCGGCCCGGTGATCGGCAGCGTGCAGTGCACCAGCTGCCACGGCCGCTACGGCGTCGAGAGCCTGGAACAGCCCACCTCCGTACGGCTCGGCGCGATGCTGCGGGACGCGCAGTACACCATCGCGCTCGCCCTGCTCGCGGCCGGCGGCACCGCGCACCGCGCGGCCCGCGAGTCGGCCTGCACGGCGGTGCGCGAGGCCGGGTTCGAGGACTGCGGCGAGGCCCAGGTGCTGGCCGCGCTCGCCGCGCTGTCCGGGCTCGGCGGCGAACTCTACGACGCCCACGGGATGGCCGGCGGCCTGGCCGTGGAACTGCACGCGGTGCTCGAACCGCTCGCCCCGCACCTGGCCCACCAGGGCCGGGAGCGGCTGCTGCTGCAGGGCGCGGCGATCGCCCTGTCCGACGGGCGCTACCTGCCGCAGGAGCGCGAGGCGCTGGCCGCGGTCGGGCGCTGTCTGGATCTACCGCAGTCGCGGGTCGGGGCGCTGCTGGAGGCGGCGACCCGGGCTCCGTACTAGACCTTCTCCGCAGGACGGCGCACCTCCTTTGCAGTACCGGGCCCGCCCCGTGGTGCCGGGCCTGTCGCGCAACCCCCCGAGCCATCTCCGATCCCCCACAAAACGGGCCCGAAATCCCCCTCCGGGCCCGCCGTGACCCGCACCGCTCGGTCCTCCCCCACGGACCCGGTGCGGGCAACACGGCTGTCGGTGGCCGGGGCGCGCCGTGGGGGAGAATGGTTCCCATGAGTCTTTTCCGGGACGACGGCGTCGTGCTGCGGGCGCAGAAGCTCGGCGAGGCCGATCGGATCATCACCCTGCTGACCCGGCACCACGGCAAGGTGCGGGCGGTGGCGCGCGGGGTGCGCAAGACCAAGTCCAAGTTCGGCGCCCGGCTGGAGCCGTTCTCGCACGTGGACGTGCAGTTCTTCAGCCGGGGGAGTGAGCTGATCGGCCGTGGGTTGCCGCTGTGCACCCAGGTGGAGACGATCGCGCCGTACGGCGGTTCGATCGTCACCGACTACGGCCGCTACACCGCCGGGACGGCGATGCTGGAGACGGCCGAGCGGTTCGCCGAGAACGAGGGCGAACCGGCCGTCCAGCAGTACCTGCTGCTGGTGGGCGCCCTGCGCACGCTGGCGGCCGGGCTGCACGAGTCGCACCTGGTGATGGACGCCTTCCTGCTGCGCTCGCTCGCGGTGAACGGGTACGGCGCGAGCTTCACGGACTGCGCCAAATGCGGGCTGGAGGGGCCGAACCGTTTCTTCTCCCTTCCCGCAGGCGGGGTCCTCTGCCCGGACTGCCGAGTGCCCGGATGTGCCGTACCCTCCCCTGAGACACTGGTACTGCTCGGGGCGCTGCTGTCAGGGGACTGGCAGACGGCCGATTCCTGCGAGCCGAGGTACTGGCGGGAGGGCAGCGGCCTGGTCGCGGCCTATCTGCAGTGGCATTTGGAGCGGGGCATCCGCTCGATGAGATACGTGGAGAAGTGAGCACATGGCAGCGCGACGGCTCTTCGGCGGCGGCAAGCAGAGGGAGTACCTCCCCCCGACCCCGCACCCCAGTGGCGCACAGCCCCCGAAGATTCCCGGCGAGCTGGTCCCCGAACACGTCGCCATCGTGATGGACGGCAACGGCCGCTGGGCCAAGGAGCGCGGACTGCCCCGCACCGAGGGCCACAAGGTCGGCGAGTCCGTCGTGCTGGACGTCCTCAAGGGCGCGATCGAGCTCGGCGTGAAGAACATCTCGCTGTACGCGTTCTCCACCGAGAACTGGAAGCGCTCGCCCGACGAGGTGAAGTTCCTGATGAACTTCAACCGGGACGTCATCCACCGCCGCCGCGACGAGATGGACGCGATGGGCGTGCGGGTCCGCTGGGCGGGCCGGATGCCCAAGCTGTGGAAGAGCGTCGTCCAGGAGCTCCAGGTCGCCGAGGAGCAGACCAGGGACAACGACGCCGTCACGCTCTACATGTGCGTCAACTACGGTGGCCGGGCCGAGCTCGCGGACGCCGCGGCGGCCCTCGCGGCCGATGTCGCCGCCGGGAAGCTGGACCCGAAGAAGGTCAACGAGAAGACCCTCGCCAAGTACATGTACCACCCGGACATGCCGGACGTGGACCTGTTCCTGCGCCCGAGCGGCGAGCAGCGCACCTCCAACTTCCTGCTCTGGCAGTCCGCGTACGCCGAGTTCGTGTTCCAGGACGTGCTCTGGCCGGACTTCGACCGCCGTGACCTGTGGCGCGCCTGCGAGCAGTACGCGAGGCGCGACCGCCGCTTCGGCGGGGCGATCCCGAACGAGGTGCCCGAGGCGCTGGACCTGCCCACCCAGCGCTGACGCGGTACGGCGGCGGTACGGCGAAGGGCCCGTGGGAATCGCTCCCACGGGC
>NZ_JBHWIJ010000073.1:0-18413 GCF_042732255.1 Kitasatospora sp. NPDC059803
GGGCCCCCCCGCCCGCCCCCCCGCCCCGGCGCGGCGGGGCCTCGCGCCCCCCCGTGCCGCGGCCCCCCCCCCCCGGGGCGGGGGTGGGGGGCCCCCACGGCCCGCGTTCCGGTTCGGCGGGCGCCCTGGAGCGACGGCCTACCGATGCGACGGTCCCACCTATGTGACAGGCCTGCCTCTGTGACAGGCCTGCCGATGCGACAGGCCAGCCGATGCGGTGGCCTACCGGCGCGAAGCCGTTACGACTGGGTGAAGACCGGGAGGTAGCCACCGGACTGGCCGGCGGCCTTCGGGTGGTAGCTCTCGTCGACCGGCAGGGTGGCGCTGTTGAGCCAGGTGGTCAGCGAGCCGCAGATCTCGTGCTCGGTGAAGATGCTGCGCACGTCGCCGAAGCTGAAGCCGGCGTTGGCGACCCGCTTGGCGATGACGTCGTCCAGCGTGTCGGCGGCGCCGTTGATCGCGGCGCGCTTGGTGTCACTGATGCCGAGGATGCAGCTGCCGCCGATCTTGTAGAGGTGCGGGTAACCCAGCACCACCACGTGGGCGTTCGGCGCCTTGGTGTGGATCGTCGAGTACACCTTGTCCAGCTGGGCGGGCAGGGTGTTGCGGGCGTAGTTCTGGGCCGCGCTGACGGCGCTGAGGCAGGTGCTGTCCGACTCCAGCACGCAGGTCTTCATGGTGTCGGCGAAGCCGGCGTCGTTGCCGCCGACCGACAGGCTGACCAGCGTGGTGCTGGAGCTCAGCGCGGAGATCTGGTTGCTGAGGACGTCTCCGGTTCTGGCGCCGGAACACGCGACGAACGAGAAGGACGACGGCGAGTGCGCGTTCTTCCACAGGTACGGGTAGGCGTTGGTGCTTCGCTTGCAGTTGCCGCTGTCGCTCAGGTAGCTGCCGGCACCGACACCGGCGGAGTAGGAGTCCCCGAGGGCGACGTAGTTGACGCCGGCCGCGTTCGCGGATGAAGCGGTGAACAACGTGGTCAGAGTGAGCAGAGCCGCTATCGCGGCAACGGACATGGCGCGCGCTGGACGGAGCATGGCACCTCCTGGTGTGGTATGGGTCACAGAAGTGATACCAGGCAGTAGGTGAACCGGGAAGCGGTCATGCCAAGGACATTGACGGGCAGTCCGACAACGCAGAAGTGAACCATCGGCCACAGGGCGTGAGTTGGCGCTGGTCAGCGCCGGTGTACGCCGACCGGCGTCGGTCATCGCGCGTAGACAGTGGTCGGTGAAAAAGTCAGCGAGTGGTCAGTTGGTAGTCAGGGCACGGCCAAGACACCGTCACGACACGGCCATCGCCAGGCCACCCCGCCGTACGACGCGTCGCGTCGCGCCGGTGCTCGCCAGGCACAGCGCGGCGCGAACCGGCACGACACGACCCGACTCCGCGCGAACCGACTTCTCACGCAAGGGCGTCAGCGCACGCGAGCTCCGGCACACGCGGACTCCGGCGCACACGGACTCCAGCTCGAAGCCCTGACCGTGGATCAGGCGGACGGCGCCGTCACCCGGCAGCCCCTCCTCCGGCTACGTGAGGCCCGGGTGAGGCTCGCTAGGGCACACCGCATCCGGGTGGACGGCCTCCGGGTAACCGGCGTCCGGACACGCGGCATCCGGGTAGACGGCGCCGGGGAAGACCACGCAGCCCTCCACCGGCAGCTCCTCGATCGCCTCGTTCGCGGCGACCGGCACGCCGAGCCGGCGGGCGGCGGTGGCGACCGCCACCCGGGCCTGGCGCAGCCCGGGCGCGCCCCAGCCGAGCAGTTCGACGGCGAGTCCGGGCGCGACCAGCAGCCGCCGGTAGTGCCGGCCGGAGGCCGGGTCGGCCGCGCTCGGGCCGACCGCGCGCAGCGCCGCCGCCATCCGGACCCGCGCGCACTCGTGCCCGCCGTTGGCCGAGCCGACCCGGTCGTAGAGGTAACCGAGGTAGTACGGTCGGCCGATCACGGCCTGGGCCTCCTCGGCCGCCTCCCGGGCCAGCGCGGAGGCCGGATCCCCGGCGTCCTCCGGTTCCAGCGAGCCGCCGGGGAGCGAGCAGATCCCGTCCCTGGGGTTGACCAGGGTCAGCACCCGCCCGTCCGGAGCGAACAGCCACCCCCAGGACTGCTTCACCGGCAGCCCCTCGGGCACCTGCTCGCCCGGCCGCCACGGCCACCCCGCCGTGGGACGCCGGCGCACCCTGCCGAGCAGCTCGGCGATCTCCGCGCTGTACTCGATCCGGCTCATGCGTCCCCCTCTCGCTGTCGGGCTCGCCGGACCGGCAGTGCGCGGGACGGACCTGCGGAGCACGGTACGGAGCGGAGCGGCCGGAGCGGCGGCGTGGGGCACCGCGCGCTCCTGCTGTTGATCTTCTCCGAATCTTCCCCGAACAGGCGGTCGATGAACAGTCCCCAGCGCCGCATGGTGGATGGCAGGGGTGGAAACCCCCTGATCACCCCAGCGGCCCACCCCCCTCCTCCGACGGGGAAGCGGGCTCCGAAAAGCCCGGCAGCGGGAAGCCCGGTCGCGGGACCACCCCGGGCGGGAACGGCAGCCCGCGCGCGGCGTCGTCGGCCAGCTCGTCGAACACCTCGTGCACCGTCATCGGCCGCAACCGCCCGCCGGCCAGCGCCCAACCGCGCACCCACGGCCCGTCCGAGGCCGAGGCCCCGGACGCCGGGACGCCCGGATCGCCGTGCAGCAGCAGCGCCCCCGCCCCGCCGCCGGCGACCCCCGCCGCCAGCGTCACGCAGAACGCCTCGGTGTCCCGCCCGGCGGGGTAGAGGCCGCCCGCCTCCACGCAGACCTCCACCGCCGAGCTGAGCTGCTCGCCGTCCTCCGGGCCGTGGCAGCGCAGCGTCAGCAGGTGGCAGCCCTCCCCCGCGCCCTCGGCCAGCGCGAGGTAGGCCGACGTCACGTACCCCATCACCGCCGCCAGCCGCCGCTGCCCGTCCGGGTCGTCGCCGACCGCCTCCAGCAGGGCCACGCCCGCGACGGACATCCGCACCCGCGCCCGGTGGTCGTCCAGCAGGACCGGGAGCAGTTCGGCCAGCCGCTCCCCCGCGTAGACGAAGGGCTCCCCGGCCAGCTCCGGATCGCCCGCGTACGCGACCCGGGCGGCGGGCGTCCGGGGGTCGAGGCCGAGCGCCGTGCAGTAGTCCTCGTAGTCACCCGCCTCCAGGACCCGCAGGTGCACCTCCAGGCCCTGCGCGTGCAGGGCCCTCAGCTGCTCCTCCGAGCGCCGCAGGTACTCCTGGTGGGCGAGCCGGCCGAACAGCCCGTACCGCGCGAGGCCGGCGAAGTCGGACGCAGCCGCCGCCACCGCGACCGCCACCGGCTGCGGCGGCGGAGCACCCCGGGCCCGCCCGCCACGGCGCCCCCGCGCACCGGCCCCGCCCGCACGCCCTCCCGGCGGCCGGTCACCACGGGACGGCCGGGCCCCGCCGGGAGCACCCGGCCCGCCATCCGCCCCGGCCCGCCGCCCGGCGCGCAGCAGCACCCGCCGGCGGACCCGCGACCGCCCGAAGACATCGACGGCCCCGGAACCCCGGCAGCCCCCACAACGCCCCGCACAGCGCTCCGCAACCCCGGAGCCCTCACGACCCAACGACCACACCCGCATGGTTCCTCCCACCGACTAGCCCAGCACCGGACACCGTCGACCGCTCCGACCCTGGAGCCGCCGACGTCGAGGAACATACACAGAGCCACTGACAATCCACCCCAAGTAATCGAACACGCGCGCCCCAGGACCCCTGGGCTCCCGATCCGGACGGGATTGTCAGTACCGGACGTTAGGGTCGGGAACCATGCGACTGCCGCATGGAGACACAGCCCAATAGGCGGCAGCTTTGGGCGCACCAGCAGATCTGGCCGCAAAAGCAGCGAGTTGGATGGACCACTTCTGGACGACGATCCAGCTGTGAACGGGTGCGCCGTACAACGGCGAATGCCCGCCGGTGCAGGGCACCAGCGGGCAATCCCGAAATATCATTCCTCGAAGCGCTTGCCGCTCCAGCCCGCCGGAGTCACAACGGTGTTGCGTGCTCCGCCGTTGACCCAGTGCCAGTTGGCGGTGCTGGCCTCGCCGGTCCGTCCGGGCACGGAGGCCTGAGCGTGGGCCTCCTCGGTGCCGACCGGAACGGCCGCACCCGTCGCAGGGAAAGCCGTGACGACTGCCGTGCTTTCCGCACCCGTCTGGGCAAGCGCCACACCGGCACCGAGGCTGAACAGCGCAGTTGCCGCTACGCCAACTACTACACGCTTGATCACTATGGTTGTCCAAGGACTCGAAGGGGTCAGTTCTCACAGTGGACCAGCGGCCAGTAGACATTCGATCAACGCCAGTTGTGCGGCGAATCTCGGGGGCCTCGTGAAACAAGGAAAGCGGGCCCCACCCGAGAAGGCGGGGCCCGACCCATTTTCCTTGGGATCCACGATCCGGATCACCGCCGACGTCTGCGGCCGCCTGTCCCCTGATGCGGGTGAGAGGCTGAGGGCTGTGATGGACGGGGCTCTGTCGGTGGGTCCTGTGATACTCGGTACTGACCAGGCGCCGGCCGCGTGACCGGTGCTGACTCGGTGCTGACTCGGAGGACATGGAAGTGGCAAACATGCAGGTAGGGGCGCTGTAGTGCGACTGCTGCATACCTCCGACTGGCATCTGGGCCGTTCCTTCCACCGGGAGAGCCTGCACGACGCCCAGCGCGCCTTCCTGGACCACCTGGTGGACGTGGTCCGGGCCGAGCGCGTGGACGCCGTGCTCGTCGCCGGGGACGTGTACGACCGGGCGCTGCCGGGCCTGGACGCGGTCGCCCTGTTCGACGACGTGCTGCACCGGCTGGCCGGGCTGGGCGTGCCGACGGTGTTCATCAGCGGCAACCACGACTCGGCCCGCCGCCTCGGCGTCGGCGCCGGGCTGATCGGCCGGGCCGGCATCCACCTGCGCACCGACCCGGGCGAGTGCGCCGCCCCGGTGCTGCTGGCGGACGAGCACGGGCCGGTGGCGGTGTACGGGCTGCCGTACCTGGAGCCGACGCTGGTGCGCGAGCGGTTCGGGCTGGAGCGCGGCGGGCACGCGGCGGTGCTCGGCGCGGCGATGGACCTGGTCCGGGCCGATCTCGCGGCCCGCCCGGCCGGCACCCGCGCGGTGGTGCTGGCGCACGCCTTCGTCACCGGCGGCACGGCGAGCGACAGCGAGCGGGACATCGCGGTCGGTGGCGTCGCCTCGGTGCCCGCCTCCGTCTTCGACGGCGTGCACTACGCCGCGCTCGGCCACCTGCACGGCTGCCAGACCCTCGCCCCGCACCTGCGCTACAGCGGCTCGCCGCTCGCCTACTCCTTCTCCGAGGTGGACCAGCGCAAGACCATGTGGCTGGTCGACCTCGCGGCCGACGGCTCGGTCGCCGCCGAGCGCGTCGACTGCCCGCGCCCACGCCCGCTCGCCACCCTGCGCGACAGCCTCGACGCGCTGCTCACCAAGGACGAGTACGCGCCGTACGAGCAGGCCTGGGTGCAGGCGACGCTCACCGACGCGGCCCGCCCGAGCGAGCCGATGGAGAAGCTGCGCCGCCGCTTCCCGCACACCCTCCAACTGCTCTTCGACCCCGAGGAGAGCGAGGCCGAACCCTCCCGGTCGTACGCGGCCCGGGTCAGCGGCCGGGCCGACCTGGAGATCGCGGAGGGCTTCCTGCGGCACGTGCGCCCGGGTGCCGAGCCGGAGCCGGACGAGCTGGGCTGGCTGCGCGCCGGGTTCGAGAGCGTCCGGGAGACCACCGACCGGAAGGCGGACCTGCCCCGATGAGGCTGCACCGGCTCACCGTCAGCGCGTTCGGCCCGTTCGCGGGCAGCGAGAGCGTCGACTTCGACGCGCTCGCCGCCGGCGGCCTGTTCCTGCTGCGCGGCGCCACCGGCGCGGGCAAGAGCAGCGTGCTGGACGCGGTCTGCTTCGCCCTCTACGGCGACGTCCCCGGCACCCGGCGGGCCAACCGGCTGCGCAGCGACCACGCCGAGGCACGCAGGCTGACCGAGGTCCGGCTGGAGCTGACGCTCGGCGGGCGGCGGCTGCAGATCACCCGGCTGCCGGAGCAGCGGCGGCCGAAGAAGGTCGGCACCGGCACCACCGTCGAGCGGCCGCAGACCCTGCTGCGCGAGTGGGCCGCCGACGCGGGGGACGGCACGCCCGGCTGGCGGGCGGTGAGCAAGTCGCACCAGGAGGCCGGGGAGGAGATCCACCGGCTGATCGGCATGAACCGGGAGCAGTTCTGCCAGGTGGTGCTGCTGCCGCAGGGCGACTTCGCCCGCTTCCTCAAGGGCGACTCGGAGGAGCGCGGCAAGCTGCTGCGGCGGCTGTTCGACACCGAGCGGTTCCAGCACGTCGAGGGGTGGCTCGCGGAGCAGCGGCGCGTCCAGGAGGCCGCCGTCCAGGCCGGCCGTCGCCGTCTGCGGGATCTCGCCAGCAAGGCCGAGCAGGCGGCCGGCCCGGGCGCCGAGCCCGCCGAGGGCTGGGTGCCGGCCGAGGAGGACGCCGCCGACCTGACCGCCGGGGTGCTCGGCTGGGCGGCGATCCTGCGCAGCGGCGCAGCCGAACAGCGCACCGTCGCCGGGGCCGCGCTGGCAGGCGCCGAGGAGGCGCAACGCACCGCCCAGGGCGAGCGCGCGGCCGCCGAGGAGCTGGCCGGGCGGCAGCGCCGCCACCGGCAGGCGCTGCTCCAGGCCGACCGGCTGGCCGCGTTCGAGCCCGAGGCGGCCCGGGACGGCCGGCGGCTGGCGGCGGCGCAGGCGGCCGTCGGGGTGGAGTCCGCGCTGCGGCTGCACGAGGGCGCGACCGAGGCGCACCGGCGGGCCCGGGAGGCCGAGCGACGGCACCGCGAGGTGCTGGCCGGCGACGGCGGCGCGGGCAGCGCTGCCGCCGGGGGCCCGGCACTCGCCGAAGCGGGGGCCGCCGAGCTGGCCGAGGCCGAACGCGAACTGCGGGCCGGGCTGGTCCGGCTGGAGGCCGCCGGGGCGGAGGAGCGGCGCTGCGCCGAACTCGCCCGCGAGCAGCGGAGCCTGGACGAGGAGCGCCGGCGGGCCGACGAGCTCGCCGAGGAGGCCGAGGACTGGCTGGCCGAGTACGACGCGCGGCTCGGCGGCCTCCAGGAGCAGCAGGACCGGGCCTGGGCGGCGGGCGCGCTGGTCGAGCAACTAGACGGCCGACGGGCCGAGTTGAGCACCCGCCTGGACGCCGCCCGGGAGCGTGACGGCCTGCGGGCCGAGATCGCCGCCGCCGAGCCGCGCGCTGCCGCCCTGCGCACCGCCGCGCTGGACGCCCGCGAGTACGGCCTCGGCCTGCGCGAGCGGCGGCTGGCTGGCATGGCCGCCGAGCTGGCCGAGCAACTGCGCACGGGCGAAGCGTGCCGGGTCTGCGGCTCACCCGAACACCCGGCACCCGCCGAGACCACCGACGGCCGGGTCGGCGCCGACGACGAGGAGCGTGCCCGCCGGGCCCAGGCCGCCGCCGAACAGGCCTGGACGGCAGCGGACCAGACCCTCACCGCGCTGCGGGTCCGCGAGGCCACCGCCACCGGCGCAGCCGGGCCGGAGAGCACCGACGCGCTCGTGCAGGCCCTCGCCGAGCTGGACCGCGAGCACCGCGAGGCACTGCACTCGGCGGAGGCGCTCGGCCGGGTCGAGCAGGAGATCGCCCGCTTGTCGGCCGACCGGGACCGCCGGCTCGCCGAGCTGCGCGAGGCCCGGGAGCGCGCCGCCGTCCGCACCGACCGGCTCCAGGCGCTCCGGCACGAACAGCGCGAGCTCGCCGCACGGGTGACCGCGGCCCGGGGCGAGGCGGCCTCCGTCGCCGCGCGGGCGGCCGCGCTGGAGCGGCTGGTCGAGCGGGTCGCCGCCACGGCCGAGGCCTCGCGGGCCTGCGCGCAGGCGCTGGCCCGGCTCGGGGACGCCGAGGGCGAGCTCGCCGAGGCCGCCGCCGCAGCGGGCTTCCCGAGCCCCGAGGAGGCCCTGGCCGTGCTGCTCCCCCGCGCGGAGCGCGAGCGGCTGGCAGCCCGACTGGAGCGGCACCAGACGGAGTCCGCCGCCGTCCGGCACGAACTCGCGCTACCCGATCTGGCCGAGGCCGCGGCCCGTCCGCCGGTCGACCTGCCCGCCGCCGCGGCCGCGCTCGGCGCCGCCACCGACCGGCTGGGCCGGGCCCACGCCGACCGCTCGGCGGCCGACGAACGGTGCGCGGCACTGGCCTCGATCGGTCGGCAACTAGCCGACCTCGCGGACGAGCTGGCCCCGGCGCTGGCCCGGTACGGGCGGATCAACCGGCTCGCGGCGCTGGCCGCCGGCACCTCCACCGAGAACCGGCTCCGGATGCGCCTGGAGTCCTACGTCCTGGCGGCCCGGCTGGAGCAGGTCGCGGCGGCGGCCAGCGACCGGCTGGTCCGGATGTCCGGCGGCCGCTACACCCTGGTGCACAGCGACGACCGGGGCACCGGCAACAAGCGCTCGGGCCTGGCCCTGCGGGTGGTCGACGCCTGGACGGGCACCGAGCGGGACACTGCGACGCTCTCCGGGGGCGAGAGCTTCTTCGCCTCCCTCGCCCTGGCCCTGGGCCTGGCCGACGTGGTCACCGACGAGGCCGGCGGCATGCCGCTTGACACCCTGTTCATCGACGAGGGCTTCGGCACGCTCGACGAGCAGTCCCTGGAGGAGGTGATGGACGTCCTCGACGGCCTGCGCGAACGCGACCGGGCGGTCGGCATCGTCAGTCACGTCGCCGACCTGCGCACCCGCATCCCCGCCCAGCTCCTGGTCCGCAAGGGGCGACGCGGCTCGACCCTGGCCCTGGCCGGGAGGGAGGACGCCTAGGGGCCGCTCAGGGACACTGCCAGCGGCTTTGAGACGGCCTTCCCGGGCCTTCTCGCCCCAGCATCACCGCAGGTCAGCGACTTGCGGGCGCTGTCAAGCCGGTGGCATCGCGGCTAGGGGCTCTCTTTCGGATCAGCCCGAACAGGCCACCCGCTGGGCCTGCTGCCAGGCGCAGACCGGGCACAGCGTGCTGCCCGGGTGGTCGGCGGGCAGTTCGGTCGGCTCCCCGCACAGGACGCAGTCGGCCCGCGGCCCGGTCGACGCCGGATCGCGCACCAGCGCCGCCTGCGCCCCGCCGTCGGGGGCGAACTCGCAGACCGCCGTGTCCTCGTTCCTCGCACTGTCGCTCATGCCGCCTTCCTACTCCGCCCCCGGCCCCCGCCGCAAGGCGCCGCCGACCCGAACCCGCCCCGAGCGCCGGCCCGCCCCCGCCCGACCCGACCCAGCTCCCCCCGGACGACCCGCCGACGGCGGGCCCACGACGCCCGGCTACGGTGACCGCATGGCCACCGACCTCCAGCGGCGCCTACTCGCCGCCCGCGCCAGCGCGCCCTCCTACCCCGAGGTCGGCGCCACCCGCGGAGGCCCGCTGCCGGACGGCTACGCACACCTGCGGCGGCGCGTGCACCTGGGCCGCGGGCCTCAGGTGCTGGCCCGGGCCGGGCGGTACGTACTCGGCTGGGGCAGCCAGCTGGGCACCGGTTTCGCCGTGTACCCGCACGCGCCGGCCGAGCCGGGGTCGACGGTGCTGCTGCGGCTGAGCCTGCCGGGCAGCCGGTGGCCCCGGCTGGTGATCCCGTGCCGGGTGGTGTGGACGGTCGAGGAGCCGGACCGGATCGGCTTCGCGTACGGCACGCTCCCCGGGCACCCGGAGTGCGGCGAGGAGGCGTTCCTGGTGTCCATGGACGCCGCCGGCGAGGTGTGGTTCGAGGTGTCGGCGTTCTCCCGGCTGACCGCCTGGTACGCGCGGCTGGGCCGGCCGGTCGCGCTGCTCTGCCAGTACCTGGCGATCGAGCGCTACCTGGCCGCGGTGGCCGCCGCCATGGCCGTGGCCGAGCCGGCCGGGCCCGCGGGCCCGGCCGATCCCGCCGTCGAGTAGCGCGTCGAGTCGGCCTAAGGAATGTCGGCCGAAGGAGTCCCGCCCGAGCGAGTCCCGGCCGCAGAAGTCGGGTCAGCCGAAGAAGGAGAGCCGCACCGTCCGGCGCGGATTGTCGCCGTTGGTGTCGATCAGCACCACGGACTGCCAGATGCCGAGCGCCAGCTGGCCGCCGATCACCGGCAGGGTGGCGTGCGGGGCGACCAGGCCGGGCACCACGTGGTCCCGCCCGTGGCCGGGGCTGCCGTGCCGGTGGCGCCAGCGGTCGTCGGCGGGGAGCAGTTCGCGCAGGGTGGCGAGGAAGTCGTCGTCGCTGCCGGAGCCGGTCTCCAGCACCGCGATTCCGGCGGTGGCGTGCGGGACGAAGACGTTGAGCAGGCCGTCGCGGCCGGCGGCCCGCTCGGTGAGGAACGCGGCACAGCGGTCGGTGATGTCGAGCGCGACCTCTCGGCTGCCGGTGGTGATCTCGATGGTGGTGGTCTGGAAGAGGCCCTGGTGGGTGGAGTGGATGTTGTCCGCCATGGCGCCATCCTGACCCACCTCGGCGGGCCTCGCGCAGCACCTCGCCGACTCCGCCTGTGGGGGCGGTGAGGTGCACTAGGCTGAAAGGTTTAGACCACATCGGCCCGGCCGGGGCGTACCCGGATCCGGGCACGCCGAAGACCCGACGGTCCGTGTGGTCCGCCGGGTCGGGGTCCCGATCCGCACCGGGTGGCCCGGGAGGCCCGGGCCGCGGAGCCGTAGGCCCCGGGCCGACGGGCGCTAGCCGCGCCCGCCGAAGAGGCTTCGCCGCAGCCGGCGCAGTGGCGTCAGCAGCGAGATCCGCGCGTGACGACGCTTGGCCGTCGGGGCGTCCGCGCCGCGCGGCGTCAGCTCCCTTATCAACCCGAGCGCCTCGGCGGTGTCCACCGCCGGGAGCGCGGGCGCGCCGAGCACGGCCAGGTGTCGGTCGATCCGACGGCCGGTCGTGCCGACACCGCACTGGATCGCCGGCACGCGGGGCCGAGTCCGCACTTGCATGTGTTCCATCAGTTTTCCCACCCCTACGAGGCGCCAGGGCCGTGAGGCGAAGACTATCCGCGATGGACGGCCTTCGCGCAACCGTCCTTGGTGTTGTGCCACCGTACCGTGCGGCGTCAACTGACGATGCACCAGGGGCCACCAGGGCGATCACGACTAGGCATCAATGATGGTGCACGACCGGCCATCTGTCAGCAGTACCCGGGGCACAGGTCCGGCGCCCGGCCGCACGGCGCACGCCGGGCGCACGCGACCCCGCACGCGTCCCTGCGGGCGGCCCGGCGGCCATGAGGGATGCCGCGGCGGATGCGGCGGTGAACACGACGCGGATACCGCAGTGGATATAGGGGACAGCCGGGGCCGTCGACAAAGCGACCGGTCGACACCTCCAGGCTTCATGAAGTGAACACATTCGAGGGATTGACTCCGGGGAATCCTCCAAGCAATATCTGTGAGAACGCGTCCGCGCCCGCATCGCACCCGGGTGCGTGTTCGAGTGATGAAGAACTCCGGCTCCCGCGAGCCACTGCCCGGCCGCCTCGACGCTGCGGTGGCCAGGCTCGCGAGGTGCCCGGAAAGGCGGTCGGCCGTAGAGGGTCGGCCGGGCCGCCGCCAGGCTGCCGGTGCCGCCCCGTTCAGGGCCCGGCACCGGCGGTTCCGGGCCCAGCGGCGATCGTGGCCACGGTTCCACCGCGGCCGGTCAGCCCGGCCGGTCACCTCGGCCGATCACCCCGGTCGGACGTCCCCGCAGGTCGCACCCGGTCGATCGGTAGACTCGGCCAGCGTGCCCCTCCTCCTCAGCATCGTGCTCCCGGTCCACGGCGTGGAGCGGTTCCTGCCGCGCTGCCTCGACTCGATCCTCGGCGACACCCCCGCCACGGAGTCCCGTTTCGAGGTGATCGCGGTCGACGACCTCTCCCCCGACGGCTCCGGCGCGATCCTGGACGCCTACGCGGCCCGCGACCCCCGACTGCGGGTCCTGCACCTCACCGAGAACCAGGGCCTCGGCGGCGCCCGCACCGCCGCCCTGGCGCAGGTGCGCGGCGAGTACGTCTGGTTCGTGGACAGCGACGACTGGCTGCCCGAGCGAACGGTGGGCGCGATCCTGGACGAACTGGAGCTGGAGCAGGAGCGGGAGCGCGGGCCCGGGACGCCCGCCGACGTCCTGCTCACCGGCTTCACCCACGTCTACCCGGACGGCGAGACCGAGCCGAACCCCTGGCGCCACGTGCTGGCCGACTCCCCGCTGGTCGAGGGGTGCACGCTGGCCGAACACCCGGCGCTGTTCCAGACCGTGATGTCGGTCTGGAACAAGGTGTTCCACCGCACCTTCCTGGAGGGCCTCGGAGTCTCCTTCGGCCGCGGCTACTACGAGGACATCTCGGTCACCTACCCCGCGCTGCTGGCCGCCGGGCGGCTGCGCTACCTCGACCGCCCCTGCTACTTCTACCGGCGCGGCCGGGACGGCGCGATCACCGCCACCGCCTCCCCCAAGCACGCCGACGTGTTCGCCCAGTACGACGCGATCTTCGCCTTCCTGGACCGCCCGGACCGCCCCGGCCGGCCCGTCCCCGACGCACTGCGCACCCTGGTCTTCGACCGGACCGTCCGGCAGGCGCTGAACGTCTACGACACCCCCGGGCTGGTCCCCGCCGACCGGCGCAAGGACTTCTTCCGCCAGATCGCCCGGCACTTCGCCCGGCACCGCCCCGCCGGCTACCGCTACCCCGGCGGCGTGCGCGGCGTGCAGTACCGGCTGGCCGCGCGCGGCGCCCGGATCGCGTACGCGGAGCTGCGCCGCACCGGGCAGCTGCCGCGCGAACTCAAGCGCGGGGCAAGGGCGGTGGCCCCGGCCGTGAAGAAGGGCGTGCGCAGCGGCGCCCGGTTCACCGCGTACAACGCCTTCCGCCGGCTGCCGCTGGACGAACACCTGGCGGTCTACGCGGCGTACTGGCACCGGGGTTACGCGTGCAGCCCGGCGGCGATCTACGAGAAGGCCAGGGAACTGGCGCCGCAGATCCGGGGCGTGTGGGTGGTGGAGAACCGCAAGCAGGCCGCGACCATGCCGCTCGGCGTGCCGTACGTGATCGTCAACACCCCCGCCTACCTCAAGGCGATGGCGACCGCCAAGTACTTCGTCAACAACGTCAACTTCCCGCGCACGATGGCGAAGCGGGCGGGCACCGTGCACGTGCAGACCCAACACGGCACCCCGCTCAAGGCGATGGGCATGGACCTGCGCGAACGCCCCGAGGCCGCCGAGGGGATGGACTTCGAACGGCTCCAGGAGGCCGTCGACCGCTGGGACTTCCTGGTCTCCTCCAACCCGCACACCAGCGAGCACTTCACCCGCGCCTTCCCCGGCCGGTACGAGATGCTGGACACCGGCTACCCGCGCAACGACCGGCTGGCCAACACCACACCGGACGAAGTGCGGGCCATGCGCGAGCGGTTCGGGCTGCGGCCGGACACCACGGCCGTGCTGTACGCCCCGACCCACCGCGGCGACCAGGGCGGCTACGTGCCGCTGCTGGACGTCCGGGAGCTGGCCCGGCGGCTGGGCCCTGACTTCACCCTGCTGGTGCGCACGCACTACTTCCACACCGGCGGCCCGGGCGACCTGGCGGCGGGCGAGGGTTCGGCCGCGATCGTCGACGTCTCGGCCCACCCGACCGTGGAGGACCTCTACCTCGCGGCGGACGCGCTGGTGACGGACTACTCGTCGATGATGTTCGACTACGCGGTGCTGGACCGGCCGGTCGTGATCTTCGCGCCGGACTGGGAGGAGTACCAGCGGGTGCGCGGCGTCTACTTCGACCTGTTCGAACAGCCGCCGGGGGCCGTCACGGTGGACCCGGACGGGCTGGCGAAGGCGCTGCTGGCGGGCGATCCGGAGCCGGCCGCGCGGGCGCGCTTCCGGGCGCGGTTCTGCCCGTGGGACGACGGCGGGGCGGCGGAGCGGGTGGTGCGCCGGGTGTTCCCGGTGGAGTCCTGAGGCGCCCCGCGGCGCTCCCGGAGCCCTGAGGAGCCTTGAGGAGCCCTGAGGGGCCTTGAGGAGCCGTGCGGCACCGGGCCCGGCGCCGCCGGTACGGCGACCGGACCCGTCGGCACGCTCAGCGCTGGCGGGCGGCCAGGAACTCGTCGAAGGTCAGGAAGCCCTGGTGGCGGGTGTCCATGGCGTGGATCAGGGCCTCGGCCATCGACAGCGTCACGGCGTGGTCGCCCATCTCGTTCGCGACCAGTGCGTATTCGGCCGGAGTGATCTTGCCGTCGCCGTTCTTGTCGAAACGGTCGAACATGGCCTTGATCGCCTCGGTGGTCTCCATCGTGCCCTCCTGGTACTGCGGGGTTGTGCTCTGTTCGGACGGGCGTACCCTACCCGGCCGTGGTGCGCGCCACGGTCGCCGGGAGTGGACGGCCGCGGGGGTGGTTGTCGTAGTCTGCGGATCTGATTGCAGGCCCGGGCTCCTCCCGGGCGATCGTTCGTCCAGGGAGGGACCATGCTCGATCTCGCCACCAGACTGGTGCTGAAACCCGTCTCACGCGGCATCTGGCGGCCGACCATCGAGGGCATCGAGAACGTGCCGCGCAAGGGCGGGGTCATCCTGGCCAGCAACCACCTGTCCTTCATCGACAGCGTGGTGATCCCGCTCACCGCCCCGCGCCGGGTCCACTTCCTCGCCAAGGCCGAGTACTTCACCGGGACGGGGCTCAAGGGCCGGCTGTCCAAGGACTTCTTCGAGGCGATCGGCGCGGTGCCGGTCGAGCGCGGCACCTACCGTTCCGCTCAGGCCTCGCTGGAGTCGGCGCTGGAGATCCTGGAGGACGGCAAGGCCTTCGGCATCTACCCCGAGGGCACCCGGTCGCTGGACGGCCGGCTCTACCGGGGCAAGACGGGCGTCGCCTGGCTGGCGCTGACCGCGGGCGTGCCGGTGGTGCCGGTGGCGCTGGAGGGACCGGAGCAGATCCTGCCGGTGGGCAAGCGGGTGCCGCGGATCAAGAAGGTGACCGTCCGGTTCGGCGAGCCGCTGCACTTCGACGAGCTGCACGGGCAGGCCCGCTCGCTGAAGGCCCGTCGGCAGGTGACCGACGAGGTGATGGCGGCGATCCAGCGGCTCTCCGGCCAGGAGGTCGCGGAGCGCTACAACGAGGCGCCGAAGGCCGCGTAGGCCCCGGCCGCGCACCGCGCCACACCGCGCCGCGCCACATCACGCTTCGCCGCGCCGGGGCGAGCGCTCACACGTGTCCGAGCGCGGCCGCCTCCGGTACGACGGCGGCCGGCTCCGGCGCCTCCCGGCGCAGCAGTGCCGCGTAGCGGCCGTCCAGCTCCACCAGTTCCTCGTGGGTGCCGAGTTCGACCACCTCGCCGTGGTCGAGGACGGCGATCTGGTCGGCGGCCCGGACGGTGGAGAGCCGGTGCGCGATGGTGATGGTGGTGCGGCCGGCGGCCAGGGTGTCCACGGCCTGCTGGACGGCCTGTTCGGTGCGGTTGTCGAGCGCGCTGGTGGCCTCGTCGAGGATCAGCACCGGCGGGTTGCGCAGGATCGTCCGGGCGAGCGCGAGGCGCTGCTTCTCGCCGCCGGAGAAGCGGTAGCCGCGCTCGCCGACCAGGGTGTCGTAGCCGTCCGGCAGGGCGGCGATGGTCTCGTGGACCTGCGCGGCCCGGGCGGCTTCGACCAGTTCGGCGTCGGTGGCCTCCGGCTTGGCGAAGCGCAGGTTCTCGGCGACCGAGGCGTGGAAGAGGTAGGTCTCCTGGGAGACCACGCCGACCGCGCGGGCCAGCGTGTCGAAGGACAGTTCGCGCACGTCCACGCCGTCGATGGTGACCCGGCCGCCGGTGACGTCGTACAGCCGCGGGACGAGGTAGCTGAGCGTGGTCTTGCCGGAGCCCGTCTCACCGACCACGGCCAGTGAGCTCCCGGCCGGGACCTTGAGTTCGATCCCGGAGAGCGTCGGCCGTTCCTGCGCGGGGTCGTAGCGGAAGTCGACGTCCTCGAAGCGGACCTCGCCGCGGATGTCGGTCAGGTTCCGCGGCTTCGGCGGCTCGGCGATCTCCACCGGCAGGTCGAGGTACTCGAAGATGCGCTGGAAGAGCGCGAGCGAGGTCTGCACGTCCACGCCGGTGGAGAGCAGGCTGACGGTCGGGCGGAACAGGCCCTGCTGGAGGGTGACGAAGGCGACCAGGGTGCCGACCGAGACGATCGGTGCGCCGCCCGCCGCGGACAGCCCCGCCGCCCAGTAGATGACCGCGGGCATCGCGGCCATGACGATCTGGATGGTGTTCATCCGCCAGCGCCCGGCCATGCTGGCCCGCACTTCGAGGTCGGCCAGCTGGTCGGACTGCCCGGTGAACTCACGGGCGAGCGAGTCGGAGCGGCCCATCGTGCGGCCGAGCAGGATGCCGCTGACCGACAGCGACTCCTGGACCGCCGAACTCATCGCGGCCAGCTGCTTCTGCCGCTCGGTGGTGATCTTCTTGCGCTCGTTGCCGACCCGCCGGCTGATCCAGACGAACAGCGGGAGCAGCAGCAGCGAGACGACGGTGAGCCGCCAGTCGAGCGCGACCATGGCGACCACAGAGGCGATCACCGCGGTGAAGTTGGAGACCAGGCTGGTCGCGGTGGACGTCACGGTGGACTGCATGCCACCGATGTCGTTGGCGATCCGGGACTGCACCTCGCCGGTGCGGGTGCGGGTGAAGAAGGCCAGCGACTGCCGTTGCAGGTGGCTGTAGACGGCGGTGCGCAGGTCGTGCATGACGCGCTGGCCGACGGTGGTGGAGATCAGCGTCTGCAGGACGTTGAAGATGCTGTTCACCACGGCCGCGAGAACCATGCCGAGCGCGAGCAGGCTGAGCAGCCCGGTGCGGCCTTGCGGGATCGCGGTGTCCAGGACGGCCTTGAGCAGGAACGGCGAGGCCACCGACACCACGGCGGAGGCCGCCACCAGCAGCCCGACGACCGTGAGGCGGCCCGTGTACGGGCGGAAGAGGGCGAGGATGCGCCGCCACTGGGCCGGCGGGCGGGGCTCGCCCTGGGCGCGTTCGGGCGGGGTCCAGTTGATGGTGGTGGGTCTCAAGGGCAAACCTCCGTGGGTGGGGCGGTCGGACGGCCGCCAGCATAGCGAGAATAGCTCATAGTTAGACTAGCTAATAGTGAGGCTGGATCTATTCCCATGGCGACCGCTCCTCCGACCGCCCGACCGCTCGGCCACTCCGACCGCCCCGACCGCCCCGACCGCGTCAGTTCGTCCGGTAGCTGCGCGCCGCCTTCGAGGACAGGCCGCCCAGCCGACCGGAGGGCAACAGGCGGGCGAGGGCCACCACCGCCTTGTAGCGCTTGCCCGGCACGGACACCGACCGACCCCGGGCCAGGTCGCGCATCGCCTCCGCCACCACCCGCTCGGCCGAGAGCCAGGACCAGGCCGGGATGTTGCCGGTGCCCATGCCCGCCCGCTGGTGGAACTCGGTACGGGTGAAGCCCGGGCAGAGCGCCATCATCCGCACCCCGGTGCCGCCGAGGTCGCGCAGCACGCCCTGGGTGAAGCTCACCACCCACGCCTTGCTCGCCCCGTACGTACCGCGCGGCAGGAACGCCGCCACCGAGGCGACGTTCACGACCGCGCCGCGACCGCGCTCGCGCATCCCCGGCAGGGCCGCCGTGGTCAGCCGCAGGATCGCCTCGATGTGCACCTTCAGCATGTCCAGCTCGTCCTGGAGCGGGACGGTCCCGAACGCGCCCTTGTTGCCGAAACCGGCGTTGTTGACGAGCAGGTCCACCGGGCGGGCGGAGTCGGCGAGCCGGGCTTCGACGGCCGCGATGCCCTCGTCGGTGGCGAGGTCGGCGGTCAGCACCTCCACCTCGACTCCGTACTCGGCGTGCAGGTCGGCGCTCGCGCGCTCCAGGCGCTCGGTGTCCCGGGCCACCAGGACGAGCCGGTAGCCGCTGCGGGCGAGCCGGCGGGCGAACGCGGCTCCGATGCCGGCGGTCGCGCCGGTGATCAAGGCTGTGGTCATGCCCCCGACGGTACCGACTCACCGCGGCCGCGCCCACTCCGAACGGACTATCCCGGCCCGGCCGTCTGCGGATGCAGGTACCGGACCGCGCCCTCACCGTTCGGACGGGGGCATCCCCCGACCGGGTGGTGACGCTCGACTGAGGAGGCACTTCTGATGCTTACTCACTGCCGGACCCACCAGACCACGACCACGCCGACCGCGACGCGCGTCGAGACGGACACACTCGCGAGCCTGATGGTGGAGGACGAGGCCGTCGTGTCCGACGCGCCCACGTACTCGCCCGAAGCCCTCGGACTCCTGCTGCTGGCGCTGTTGCTGTCGCCGAAGCCGCCGAAGGAGAAGTCGACCCGCTAGCAGCCGGGCGACCCGATCACCGACCCGGTAGCCGGGCGGCCCGATCGCGGGACCGGTGCCGGGCGGCCCGATCGCGGGGCCGGTCCACCGA
>NZ_JBHWIJ010000073.1:18423-31163 GCF_042732255.1 Kitasatospora sp. NPDC059803
CCGCCCGCCTGCCGGGGGGGCGCCCCGACCACCGCGGGGGTGGGGGGGCGCCGGTGGGGGGGGCGGGGTGCGGGGCGGCCGGTGGGGGGGCCCGCCCCACGGCGGGGGCCCGCCCCACCCCTTCCCCGGCGCCTCGGCGGGCCTGACGAGGGCTCGTGAGCCCGTTCTCGTGAACCCGCGCCCGCGAGCCCACTCCCGCGAGGCCGCCCGCCGGGGGCTCCCCGACCAGGAGGAACACCACCGATGCCCTTCGCCGAGACGCCACTGCGCGACGAGTACGCCGCAGCCGTCGAACGGGTGGCGCGCCGGACCCTTGACGCCCTCCGGGGTGACGGGGGCGCAGCCGCGCTCGCGGACCCGGACGGCGCCGTA
The DNA here is from genome assembly GCF_042732255.1 of Kitasatospora sp. NPDC059803. Lineage (NCBI taxonomy): Bacteria > Bacillati > Actinomycetota > Actinomycetes > Kitasatosporales > Streptomycetaceae > Kitasatospora > Kitasatospora sp. NPDC059803. The sequence continues at coordinate 18,796 of NZ_JBHWIJ010000073.1, forward strand.
CCGCGCCCGACCCTGGCCGCACTGCGGGTGCTCGGCGCAGACCTCTTCGCCCCGCAACTACTCACCGGGGCCGCGCCCGACGGGCCCACCGCCGTATTGCTGGCCGAGGCCCGGCAGGCCTTTCCGGCACCGGACCCGGCACCGGACTCGGCACTGGACTCGGCAGCGGTCTCGGCCGACGCCGCGCTGGTGATCGCATGGCAGGACTGGGCGGCCGAGCAGGTGCTCGCCCGCACGCCGTACGGAACCGGTGCCCCACCGCCCGTGCCGCCTCCGGGCCCGGAGGCCGTCGGCTGGCAGACCTGGTCGGTACGGATGGCGCAGCTGTCCGTCCTGGCGCTGCCCGGGCTCGACGGCCCGGTGCACGACACCGCCCGCGCGCACACCCTGGCCCTTGCCCGCGGCACCGTCCGCTCCATGCTGCGTCGCGACCTCCCCACTGCCGCCCGGCTCGCCCGCTGGCTCGCCTGGGCCGGTGCCGAAGGCCGGCCGCTGCGGCTGGAGGTCGAGCCCGTCCTGGAACGCATCCGGCTGGCCGGTAACGGCAGCGCCCGCACCGGACTTGAGCTGGCCGTCGCCCGTCGGATGCTCGACCGTTCCTCCCGTCCGCCGACCGACCGACGGAGCCGGGTCCGATGACCGACACCCACGTCCTCGCCACCGCGCAGCGGCTCGCCTCCCGCGCGCTGGCCTGGCTGCACGCCTCCCACGCCGACGGCCTCGGCCGGATCCCGGACAACACCGTGGTCGACCTCTCCGACCCCGACGACGCCTACAAGCCGCTCGGCGAGATCGCGCTGGCCGCTTCGCTGATCCTGCGCGACGGCGTCACCGGGCCCACCGAGGCCCGCACCGCACGCGCGCTGCTCGACCACGCCTGGGAGCAACTGCGCGAGGGCGACCTGCTGTACGAGCGGCAGCTGCGCCACTTCACCATGACCGACCCGCTGGAGACCTACGCCCACTTCGCCCGGGCCGGCTACCGCCACCCCGCGCTGGAGGAACTGCTCGATTCGCTCAGCCGGCTGCGGGCCGCGCACGCCGAGGAGATCCACCCCAACCGGCGCCTGGGGGTCGCCAACGCCCGACGGGTCGTCGGGCTCGCCCACCAGCCTGACTGGACCGCACTCGCCGCCGGTACCTGGCTGGGCGCCACGCCCGAACCGTGGGCCGTCAACTGGATGACCGGCTACGACATCACCCACACCGTCTTCCACCTCACGGACTGGGGCGCCCGCCCGGACGGCCTGCCGGAGCCGATGCGCGACCACGTGCGCGACTGGCTGCCGGCCTGGCTCGACGTCTGGCTGGAGATCGGCCAGTGGGATCTCGCCGCCGAACTCCTCGTGGTCGACGCCTGCATCGGCGAACCGGCCACCGGACGGCAGGGCTGGGACGCGCTGGCCGCCGCCCAGCACGAGGACGGCCTGCTGCCGCGCGACACCGACCCGGTCGACGAGGACCGCGAGCGGGCGTTCCAGGACCACCAGCACACCGCCGTCGTCGCGGTGGTGGCCGGTGGCATCACGCTCGCCCGGGCACTCGGGGCCACCGCGGCGCTCGCGTGAACGGGCTGGGTCCGGCGGTCGCGGAGGCGGTGCGCGCGGCCGGACCGTACGCCACCGCCGTCACCGTGGCCGTCACGCGCGGGGACGCGGAGGAGGTGCGCTGCCACGGGCGGCTCGGGCACGGGCGGACGGCCGCATGCTCGCCGGACACCGTCTTCGAACTCGGTTCCGTCAGCAAGACCTTCACCGCGCTGCTGCTGGCACAGATGGCCGCGCGCGGAGACGTCTCCCTGCACGACACGGTCGAACACCGCCTGCCGGACTGCTGGCGCCCGGTGACCGTCCGCTCCCCCGAGCCGATCCGGCTACTACACCTGGCCACCCACACCTCGGGCCTGCCCCGGCTGCCGCCCGGACTGGCCGCGCGCGCCGTGCCGACCTGGTTCAGCAATCCTTACGCCGCGTTCGGGGACGAGCAGTTGAGGGCCGGAGTGGCCAGAACCACCGTACGGTGCAGGCCCGGCAGCCGGTATCGGTACTCCAACTACGGCGTCGCGCTGCTCGGGCGGGCACTCGCCGAGACGGGCGGGTTGCCCTACGGGGAACTGCTCTCCGAACGGGTCCTCCGACCGCTGGGCCTCGGTGCCATCACCTGTACGGCGGACCCGCCGGGGCGGGCGGTCGGGTACCGGCGCGGACAGGAACTTCCGCCCTGGCGCATCCCCGGACTGCCGGGGGCCGGCGCGCTCCGGGCGAGCGGGGCCGACCTGTTGCGCTACCTGAGGGCGCATCTCGACGGCGGCCACGGCGAGTTGGCGGCCGCGCTGCGCGAGGTCCAGCGGCCGCGGCTGCGGCTGCCGCGCTCGACGGACGAGCTGTGCCTGGTGTGGAACCACCGCCGCCCGGGCGGGCGCGACCTGTACTTCCACGCCGGGGCGACCCGGGGGTTCACCGCCTTCGTCGGGTTCTCGCCCCAGGCGTCGGCCGCGGTGGCGGCCCTGGCCAACACCGGGCCGTCGTTGGACGGGCGGTTCCTACAGGCGGCGTACGAGGTGCTGCGGGCGGCTTAGGACCCGACCTGGGGGTGCGGCGCCGCGGCCCAGGCGGCGGGCGGCGGGCGGCGGGCGGCGGGCGGCGGGCGGCGGGAGGCGGGCGGCGGGAGGCGGGAGGCGGGCGGGCCTAGGCTGCCACGGCTTTGGCGCGGTCGGCGGCGATGTGGACGGCGAGGCCGCCGAGGACCGTCCCCATCGCATAGCGCTGGAACCGCAGCCAGGCGGGACGGCGGTTGAGGAAGGACGCGATGCCGCCCGCGCTCACCGCGATCAGCCCGTTGACGGTGACCGCCACCACGATCTGGGTCAGCCCCAGCACCAGGCTCTGCACCGCGACGTGACCGCGCTCGGGCGCCACGAACTGGGGCAGCAGCGAGATGTACATGATGGCGATCTTGGGGTTGAGCAGGCAGGTCAGGAAGCCCATGGCGAACAACCGGCGCGGCGGGTCCGGCGGCAGCTCCTGCGGGGCGAACACCGCCGTACCACCCGGCCGGACGGCCTTCCAGGCCAGCCACAGCAGGTAGCCGGCGCCGGCCAGCTTGATCGCGGTGTAGAGGGCGGGCACCACCGAGAACACGGCGGCCACGCCCGCCGTCACCGCGGCCAGGTAGACCAGGAAGCCGGCCGCGACCCCGATCAGCGACAGCAGCCCGGCGCGGCGGCCCTGGGCGATCGACCGGGAGACCAGGTAGATCATGTTGGGCCCCGGTGTCAGCACCATCCCGAGCGCCACGGCGGCGATCCCGAGCACGGCATGCCCGCCCACGGCGGACAGGGCGGATGCGGCGGGCAGGTCGAACGAGGCGGATGCGACGGGAGCGGCGGGGGTCAGTGCTTCCATGCGAGGAGGCTAGGCCCGGCGTCGATCTCAATGCAATGATGACTTTGCACTCGGTGCAATGCCGATGCGATGCCGTGCAATGCCATCACCTTGCGTGGAGGGGTCCCGCCGATGGACGACTACCGCCTGATCGCCGACGAGATCGCCGACGCCATCACCGGCGGGCGGCTGCGACCCGGCCAGCAACTGCCCACCCAGCGCGCCTTCGCCCGCAGCCGGGGCATCGCCAACTCCACGGCGGGGCGCGTCTACCGGGAACTGACCCGGCGCGGACTGACCACCGGGGAGGTCGGGCGCGGCACCTTCGTCCGGGCCGGACAGGGGGCCGGCGGCGGGGCAACCGGCGGGCAGGTGGCACTCGCCGAACCGGCCGGCGCGCCGGTGGACCTGGAACTCAACTATCCCGCCGTCCCCGAGCAGGCCGGACTGCTGGCCGCCGGACTGGCGCCGCTGCTCCGGGCGGACGCGCTGGGTGCCGCACTCGCGCCGGTGGGCGCGGCCGGGACGGGCGCGGCCCGGCAGGCGTTCGCGGCACTGCTGTCCGACGAACGCCGGACGGGCGGGGACCGGACGGGCGGGGACCCGTCGGCTGGGGATCGGACGGCCGGGGGTCGGACGGGCGGGTCCCGGGAGGTCACCCCGGAGATCGCCGGGGAGGAGCTGCTGTTCGCGGGCAACGGACGGCAGGCCATCGCCGCGGCACTGTCCGCGCTGGTGCCGCCCGGCCACCGGCTGGGGGTGGAGGCGCTGACCTATCCGGTGGTCAAGGCCGTCGCCCAGCGACTGGGCATCACGCTCGTGCCACTGGCCGTCGACGAGCACGGACTGCTGCCCGACGCCGTGGCCGCCGCCCACCGGGCCGCGCCGCTGCGCGCCGTCTACGTCCAGCCGAGGCTGCAGAACCCGCTCGGCGGGAGCCTGCCGTACAAGCGGACGGCCGCCCTCGCCGAGGAGCTGCGCCGCCTCGACCTGCCGGCCGTCGAGGACGCGATCTGGTCCTTCCTCCGCCCGGAGCGGACCGCCCTCGCCAGCCTCGCACCGGAACGCACCGTCCTCGTCGACAGCCTCTCCAAGCGGCTCGCGCCCGGGCTGACCACCGGGTTCGCGGTCGTCCCCGCCGCGCTGCGCGAACGGATCGCGGGCGCACTGCGCTCGGGCGGCTGGACGCCCAGCGGGTTCGCCCTGGAGGCGGCCGTGCGCTGGATCGGGGACGGCACCGTGGCCGAGGTCGCGGCGGCCAAGCGCGCCGACGCCGTCGCGCGTCAGCTGCTGGCGCGCGAGGCGCTGGCGGGGCAGCGCGTCCGGGCCGACCCCTGCTCGTACTACCTGTGGTGGGAGCTGCCGGCGGCCTGGCGGGCGGAGACCTTCGTCGCGGTGGCGGCGCGGGCGAGCATCGCCGTCACACCCGCGGCGGCGTTCGCCGCCGACCCCCGGCGTTCCCCGTCCGCCGTCCGGGTCGCCCTGGCCTCGCCGCCGCTGCCCGTGCTGGCGCAAGCACTGGAGACGCTGGCGCGGATCGCGCGGGGGACGGCGGAGGAGTGGATGGAGTGACGGGCGGGCGGACGGACGGCCAGGCGGACGAACAACTGACAGATAACAGCTGTTGAAATCTGCTATCTGTTATCTGTCAGTTGAAATCTGTCAGCTGTCAGTCGACGGCCGTCAGTCGACGGCGCCGCTCCGACCGCCTCGCACCGCCGTGTCCGCAGCCCCGCCGGCACCGACTGCGCGCAACCGGGAGGCGGCGGTGGCGGCGAGCTGGGGCGCGATCCGGGCGACGTCGCGCGAACCAACAGCCGCGATCAGGCTCGGCAGCAGCCAGCGGACCGGCTGCATGCCGCGCAGCCAGGCCTGCGCGTAGACGTGGGCGGACCGCCGGGCAATGCCGGCGGTGATCCGCTCCACCGCGGGCTCCAGCGGGTAGGTCTTGTTGGCCGGCCACGGCAGCCTGGTCCGCATCTGCTTGAGCACGGTGTCCTCGTCGGCGCCGCGCACCATGTCGGTGTCGGTCCAACTCAGGTACCCCACACCGACCTTGACCCCCTGGTAGGCGACCTCGGCGCGGAGCGAGTGGGCGAAGGCCTCCACCCCGGACTTGCTGGCGCAGTACGCGCTCATCAGCGGCGCGGGAGTGAGCGCGGCGAGCGAGGCGATCTGCAGCAGGTAGCCCCGGCTCTCGACGAGGGCGGGCAGGAAGGCCCTGGCCGTGGCGACGCTGCCGAGCAGGTTGACCTCGATCACCCGGCTGAACGCCCGGTGATCGCTGTCCGCCACCGGCCCGCCGATGGCGATGCCGGCGTTGGCGACCACGGTGTCGATCCGGCCGTAGTGCTCCTTGATCCGGCGGGCGGCGTCGCCGAGCGCGTCGAGGTCGGTGACGTCCACCTCCCAACTGGTCGCGGCCGCGCCGCACTGCGCCGCGACGGCCTTGAGCTCGTCCGGCTCCAGCCCCAGGAGGGCGACCTTGGCCCCGCGCCGGGCGAGCGTGCGAGCGAGCGAAGCCCCGACCCCGCGGGCGGCCCCGGTGACGACGACGACCTGCGCGGACAACGGCGGGATGGCGTTCATGCGGCGGCGGTCCTCTCGGAAACGGGCGCAGAGGTGGAGGAGGCAGAGGTGGAGGAGGCAGGAGCGGAGACGGAAGCGGGCGCGGCGGACAGGTACGCGGCGGCCAAGCGGTGGATCTCGGCCGCGACCTCCACCGGCCGCTCCAGCGGCGCCATGTGCCCAACCCCAGGAAGCAGCAACAGCCCCTGCGGGTCGGCGAGTTCGGCAACGATCCGGTGTGCGTGCACCGGCGGGGTCAGCCGGTCCGCGGTGCCGACCACGACGGCGGTCGGTGCGGCGAGCCGGGCGAGCCCGGCGTGGACGTCCAGACGGTCGAGGACGCCCGCCCAGTTGGCGCGGACGGCGGTCGGGCAGGCGTGCACGATCCGGGCCGTCGCCTCCACCTGCCCGGCGGACGAACCCGGGCCCATGGTCGCGTACTTGAGCGCGACACGGCTGACCGGCGAGACCGGTCCGAGCGGCAGCCGGGAGCGCAGCAGCTGGCGGTTCAGGAAGCGGCGCAGCCCCGGGGAACGCACCGCCTCGGGCAGCACGGTGAGTTCGGCCACCAGCTCCCCCGGCCCGGTGGAGACCAGGACGGCGGCGGCGGTCCGGTCGGCGATCTCCGGGCGGCCGCCGGCGGCCATGATGGTCATCCCGCCCATGCTGTGCCCGGCGAGCACGGCCTTCTCCCCCGCCGGGACGGTCCGGGCGAGGACGGCGGAGAGGTCCTCGGCCAACGCCCTGGTGGAGTAGCGAACCCGGCTCGGCGGGATCTCGCTGTGCCCGTGGCCGCGCTGGTCGTACGCCACCACTCGGTAACGGTCGGCGAGTTGGCGGATCACCGGTGCCCAGAAGGCGGTTGAGCAGGTCCAGCCGTGGGCGAGCACGACGGTGGGCGCCCCGGGCTGGCCGTGCACCTCGGCGTGCAGCCGGATCCCGTCCGCCGATCGGATGCTCAACTCCTCGACAGGCGTCGGCGGGACGTACTCGGCGGGCAGCTCGGCGGCGCTCATGCGGACACCTCCTGCACGGCAGGGGCGGCGTCCTGACCGGCGCGCATGATCAGTTCGTACTCGCCGAGGTCGACCTTGCGGGTGGCGCGGCGGAACGCGGTGGTGGAGCCGGGCCAGAGCACGGTGTTCTTGCCGTTCGGATCCAGGTACCAGCTGCGGCAGCCGCCGGTGGTCCAGACGGTGCGGTCCATCCGGTGCTGGAGTTCGAGGTTCCACTGCCGCTGGGCCCGGGCGGTGGGCTGCATCGCGGTGGCACCGATCGACCCGAGTGTGGTCAACGCGTCGATCAGGTAGTTAAGTTGGGACTCGATCATCAGGATCATCGAGCTGTTGCCGAGGCCGGTGTTGGGGCCGATCACGAAGAACAGGTTCGGGAAGCCGTGCACGGCCGAGCCGCGCAGCGCCTCCATTCCGTCCTTCCACTCCTCCGCCAGGCTGGTGCCGTTGGCGCCGAACACCCGGGCCCCGATGGGCATGTCGGTGACGTGGAAGCCGGTGCCGAAGACGATGGCGTCGACCTCGTGCTCACTGCCGTCGGCGGCGAGCAGAGTGGAGCCGCGCAGTTCGCGCAGGCCGGAGGCGACGACCTCGGTGTTGGCCGCGGCGAGCGCCGGGTAGTAGGTGTTGCTGAGCAGGATGCGCTTGCAGCCGATCCGGTAGTCCGGGGTGAGCTTGGCGCGCAGGGCCGGGTCGGGAACGCCCTGGGCGAGGTGGCGTTCGGCGAGTTGCTGGACCACGCGCAGCATTCCCGGGCGGCGCACGAAGGCGTCCACCTGGAGCTCCCGGAGGGCGAACAGGGTGCCGCGGCGGATCTTCCCGGTGACCGGTACGCGGTCGTGCAGCCACTTCTCCAGCTGGCTGATCTCGCGGTCCCGGCGCGGCAGGACCCAGGCGGGCGTGCGCTGGAAGACCGTCAACTTGCCGACCTTCGGCTGGATCGACGGGATGATCTGGGCGGCGGAGGCTCCGGTGCCGACGATCGCGACCCGCTTGCCGGTCAGGTCGTAGTCGTGGTCCCAGCGGGAGGAGTGGAACACCTTGCCGGGGAAGGCGCCGAGCCCCGGCAGGTCGGGGATCTGCGGGTCGGCCAGCGGTCCGGCGGCGGAGACCACTGCGTCCGCGGTCCACTGGCCGGCCGAGGTGGTGATCCGCCAGCGGACCTGATCGACCTCCCAACGCGCCTCCAGAACTTCGGTGTTGAACCGAAGATGCGGACGGAGACCGAAGACGGTGGCGACCTTCTCCAGGTAGGCGCGGATGTCCGGCTGGCCGGAGAAGCTGCGCGGCCACGCGGGGTTGGGCGCGAAGGAGAAGGAGTAGAGGTGCGAGGGCACGTCGCAGGCGCAGCCGGGGTAGCTGTTGTCGCGCCAGGTGCCGCCGACCGAGTCCGCGCGCTCCAGGACGACGAAGTCGGTGATCCCGGCGCGGCGCAGCCGGACCGCGGCGCCGAGACCGCCGAAGCCGGAACCGATCACCGCCACCCGCACGTGCGGGACGGCCTCGTCCGCCGCGGGGGCACCGGACGTGCCGGAGCGGGGGCGCTTGCTGCTGGATGCCATGCGGCCTCCTCCTGAGGGTGGGGCGATGATCTTCGCGCTGCCGTACTGTGCTCGACTGCTCTCGTACTGCCCTGGCGTTGCCCTGATGCGCCCGGGCGACGCCGCGGTATCGCTCTGGTGCTGCTCTGCATGATGCTCTGCGCACTGCCCTGCGTACTGCCTTGCCGTACTGCCGAGAGGGCTCCCCCGACGACTGGCATCGGAGCCTCGCCAATCGCGCCAGTAATCACTGGCATGATTGGCAGAGTAGCCCTTGCTGACACCGGATGGAAGAAGCGCGGCCACCCGGATTCCGGGAGCCTTCGGAGGTGGCGGACCTATGCTGATCGCCGTGGACAAGGTCAGAGCTGCTGCGGGTGACGGAAAACGCGAGTACCGGGTGGAGGAACTGGCCGAGGCGGCCGGCATCACCAGCCGGACACTGCGCTTCTACCGCGAGCGCAAACTGCTCCAGCCGCCGCGCAAGGAGGGCCGGATCGCCTGGTACGGCGAGGAGCACCTGGCCCGGCTGCGGATGATCGGCGAACTGCTGGACCGCGGCCACACCCTGGGCGGCATCGCCGAACTGATCGGCGCCGGCGAGAGCGGGCGGGACGTCGCCGAGCTGATCGGGCTGGAGGCCGCGATCGTCGCCCCCTGGTCGGACGAGACCCCGGTGCGCCTGGACTGGGACGAGCTCAAGACCGTCTTCAACGACCAGCTCACCGAGGAGAACACCGCCGAGTCGATCGCCCAGGGCTACATCACGATCGACGACGACGGGATCACCCACATCAGCCGCCGCCTGATGGACGCCACCACCGCACTCGTCGCCGAGGGCGTACCGCTCTCCGTGGTGCTGGACGCCAGCCGGCGCACCCAGGAGCACGTGGAAGCCATCGCCGAGATCTTCATCGACGTGGTCGGCGAGCACCTGCTCGGCGCCCTCGCCGCCGACGCCCCCCTGCCGCCCGGCGAGGCGGCCCGGCTCACCGAACGCATCCTGCGAGTGCGGCCGCTGGCCCGTACGGTCATCGACGCGCAGTTCGCCCTCGCGATGGACCGGCGGGTGCCCGCCGAGTACGACGAACTGCTGCGCCAGCGACGGGAGAACGACACCGAGGCGTAACCCCTCCAACGAGAGGGCAGGGATTCCCGCGCCCTGCACGCCCATTGGAGGAACCGCCGATGCCCAGACCGCTCAGTCGCCGCGCCGCGCTCGGCCTCGCCGCCGGGCTCGCCCCGGGCCTCGCACTCGCCGCCTGCGGCCCGAACTCGCCAGCGCCGTCCGCCGGTTCGACCGGCGCGCCAGGCAGTTCCGGCAGATCCAGCGGGGCTGGCCCACGGACCGTCCGGCACGCTCGCGGCGAGAGCACCGTACCGGCCCGGGCCACCCGGGTGGTGGCGCTGGACACCGACGCGTTGGACTCGGTGGTCACTCTCGGGCTCACGCCGGTCGGCGCGACCACCGTCACCGAGGGTGCGCCCTTCCCCGCCTACCTGCCCGCCGAACGGCTGGCCGCGACGAAGGCCGTCGGCACCATCGGGCAGCCCAACCTGGAGGCGATCGCGGCGCTGCGGCCGGACCTCATCCTGAGCAACCAGGTGCGCGACGACAAACGGTACGACGAACTGGCGAAGATCGCGCCGACCGTGCTGTCCAAGACCACCGGGCCCACCTGGAAGGAGAACGTCCGGCTGCACGCCGAGGCGATGGGCCGGCAGGCCGAAGCCGAAGCGGCCGACGCGACGTACCGGACGAAGGCGCGGGACCTCGTCACCGCACTCGGCGGCCCGGCCAAGGCCGCCGCCACCCGGGTCGAGATGGCTCGTTTCCTCGCGGGCGCGCCGACCAGGCTGTACCTCAACGACACCTTCGTCGGCTCGCTGTTCAAGGACCTCGGGCTCGGCCGGCCCGCCAACCAGGACAAGCCCGGGTTCTCGGTCGAGATCAGCCCCGAGCAGGTGGACCAGGCGGCGGCCGACGTCATCTTCTACTCGGTCTACGGGGACGCGGCCAAGTCCGACCAGGGCAGGATCACCGATGGCGCGCTGTGGAAGAACCTGGACGCCGTCCGCACCGGCCGGGTGTTCCGGGTCGACGACAATCTGTGGATGCTCGGGATCGGCTACACCGGGGCCGGCTTGATCCTGGACCAGATCCGGAAGGACCTCGCGACCTGAGCGCGCTCGGCAGCGCACGGACCGACGGCGGCGCACGGACCGATGGCGGCGGACACCCGACAGACGACGGCGAACAGATGACGGCCGACAGATAACAGAAAACAGATAACAGATATTGAAATCTGTTATCTGTCATCTGTTCGCCGCGGCCTCTCACGCCTCGCCCGCTGTCCACTCCTCCAACCCCGCCCCGCCCCCGCCCCCGCCGCCACTGGTCGATCGACCGATTACCCACCCCCCGGGCGCGCCCCTACCGTCGAGGCTCACCCGCAGGTCGCTGTCGCCTGGTCGGGCCGGTGGCGGGAGGCGGGCGCCCGTGCCGGCTCCGTGTGGGGGCGTACCGATGTCCGTGGTCGTGAAGTTCCGTACAGCAGCGCAACTGACCGGCGGCCAGGTGCTGCTGTGGTCGTTGCTCGGCCGGCTGCCGAACGCGATGAGCCCGATCGGCACCCTGCTGCTGGTGAGCCGGAACACCGACAGCGTGTGGCGCGGCTCCCTGGTCGCCGGTGCGCTGGCGGTCGGCCAAGCGGTCGGCGGTCCGCTGGTGGGTCGGCTGGCGGACCGCCGCGGGCAGCGGACGGTCGGGCTGGTCGCCGCGCTGGTCAACGCGACGGCACTGGTGGCGCTGGTGGCCGCCTCGCAACGCGGGTCGGCCCTCGGCTGGCAGCTCGCGCCTGCCGCCGTGGTCGGCCTGTCCGTCCCGCTGGTCGGCCCGCTGTCGCGCAGCCGGTGGGTCCGATTGGCCGCTGGTGAAAAAGAGTTGACCTCCGTCATGCTGTCGCTGGACGGGATCGTCGACGAGGTCGGTTTCACCGCCGGGCCCGCACTGGTCGGAGTCCTCGCCACCGTCTCCTCCCCCGCCGTCGGCCTGCTCGTGGCGGCCGTGCTGTCCGGCGTCTGCGCGACCCTGTTCGCGCTGCACCCGACGGCCTCCCCCGGCATCCCGAAGTCCCCGGCCCGCTCCGCCGAGCGGCTGCTCACCGTGCCCTACGTCCTGCTGCTGGCCGGGATGGCCCTGCTGGGCGCGTGTTTCGGCTCGGTGCAGGTCGGGGTGACCGCCACCACGGAGGCCCTGGGCCGGCCGGGCGCCGCCGGACTGCTGTACGGCTTCATCGGGTTCACCAGTTCCCTGGCCGGGATCGCCGCCGCGGGCCTGCCCGCCCGGTGGGAGTTGGCGTCCCGGCTGCGGGCGGGCACGGTGCTGCTGTTCGCCGCCGCCTGCGTCCTGCTCGTCTCCGCCGGGAGCCTGTGGAGCCTGACCGCCGCCGTGGGCCTCCTCGGGGTGGCGGTCGCACCGCAGATGATCACGATGTTCGGCCTGGTCGAGCGGACGGTGCCGGCCGTCCGGCTGGGCGAGGCGATGGCGGCGCTGGTCAGCGCGCTGATCCTGGCTCAGTCGGCCGGCACCTTCCTGGGCGGCTGGGCGACCACGCGCTTCGCGCCCGCCGCGCCGTTCGCGATCACCGCGGCCGCGGCGGCGGCCGCCCTGCTGCTCGCCGCGTGCACCGCGACCGAACAGCGCTACCGCCGCCGTATTCCGACCGCTCCAACCGCTCCAACCGCTCCAACCAAAGGTCGGTCTGACGGTCGGCCTGGCGGTTCCGGCGCCCAACCTCGCATCACCGCGCCCGTGCGCCGCGCCCCGCGCACATGACGGCGGGGGCGACGGTGGTCCGCAC
>NZ_JBHWIJ010000074.1:0-20469 GCF_042732255.1 Kitasatospora sp. NPDC059803
CCGGCGGTGGTCGGTCTCCCGGTCCCCGGCCGGGCCGGCGGGGTGCGGTCCGGTGCCGACGCCGGGCGGTGCGGCGGTCAGCGCGCCGGTCGGTGCGGCGGTCGGGCTGGAAGTCGGGCTGGAGGTCGCGGCAAAGCCTCGGTCCACGGGCATCCCTCGGGGCGGGCGCGACTCTGGCGGACCCGCGCTGAACGGAGGTGGGACGCCCTCCAGTGTGCGGTACGCCACACTCCGTGGCCGAGACTCGTGCGTCGACTTTTCTGGGCCGCTCCCACGGCCCCGCCGCGCTCCTACAGCGCCGCCGCGCCCTGGCTGCGGAGCTGCTGGCCGTACTGCTGGAGCTGCCACAGCTCGGTCTGCACCGCGTGCTGCTGCTCGGCATCGGCCCGGTGGCCGAGCCGCTGCAGGTAGCCGCGGACCTCGGCGATCCGCCGGTCCACCGCCAGCAGGCGCAGCTTCACCAGGAACTCCCCGGCGTAGACCGCGTCCACCTTCCGGCGGGAGCGCACCGGCTCGACGGTCAGCTCGGTGACGAGCGAGCGCACCTGGTCGTCCGGGGCCGCCTCGCGCACCACGCTGGTGAAGTCGGGCAGCGTCGCCCCGTACGCGGCGCCGCCGGCCTTGGCGATGGCCTGCCGGACGGCCGTGTACGGCAGGGTGGGGAACTCGTCCTCGCCGTAGTGGTCGAAGGCCGGGCTGACCAGGTCCGGGTGCTGGAGCGCCAGCTTGAGCAGCTCCCGCTCGACGAACTGGGCCGGGTCGCGCGGGTTGAGCCGGAAGGCGGGCTGCGCCGGGCGCACCGGCGCGGGCTCGGCGCGGCGGCCGCGGTCGGCGCCCCGGGGGTTCTGCTGGCGCTCGCGGTCCCAGCGGGCCAGCTGGGAGACCCGGCGGACGACGAAGGGCTCGTCCAGGATGCCGAGCATGCCGGCCAGGCGGACGGCGTACTCGTGCTGGATCGAGCGGTCCTTGATCTTGGCGACGATCGGGGCCGCCTCCTCCAGGGCCGCCGACCGCCCCTCCGGCGTCTCCACCCGGTGCTTGGACACCGCCGAGACCAGCGCGAACTCGAACAGCGGGACGGGGTTGTCGATCAGCTGCTTGACCGCCTCGTCGCCCTGGGCCAGGCGCAGTTCGCACGGGTCCATGCCGCCCGGGCTGACCGCGATGGAGGTCTTGGCGGCGAACTTCTGGTCGTCCTCGAAGGCCCGCAGGGCGGCCTTCTGGCCGGCCGCGTCGCCGTCGAAGGTGAAGACCGTCTCGCCGCGGTACTGCGAGGTGTCCATCAGCAGCCGACGGATGATCTTGATGTGGTCCTCGGCGAAGGCCGTACCGCAGGTGGCCACCGCCGAGGTGACCCCCGCCAGGTGGCAGGCCATCACATCGGTGTAGCCCTCGACCACGACCGCGCGGCCCGACTTGGCGATCTCCTTCTTCGCCAGGTCGATGCCGTACAGCACGTGCGACTTCTTGTAGATCGGCGTCTCGGGGGTGTTCAGGTACTTCGGGCCGTTGTCGTCCTCGCGCAGGCGGCGGGCGCCGAAGCCGACCACCTCGCCCGCGATGTCCCGGATCGGCCAGACCAGCCGGCCCCGGAAGCGGTCGATCAGGCCGCCGCGCTGGCCCTGCGAGGCCAGGCCGCCGAGCAGGATCTCCTTGTCGGTGAAGCCCTTGCCGCGCAGGTAGCGGACCAGGTGCTCCCAGCCCACCGGGGCGTAGCCGACGCCGAAGGTCTTCGCGGCCTCCTCGTCGAAGCCGCGCTCGGCCAGGAAGCGGCGGCCGATCTCCGCCTCCGCCGAGGCCAGCTGCTCCCGGTAGTAGGCGGCGGCCACCTTGTGCGCCTCGACCAGGCGGGTCCGCTCGCCCTGCTGGTGGCGGGGGCTGTAGCCGCCCTCCTCGTAACGCAGGGTGATGCCGGCCTGGGCGGCCATCCGCTCGACGGCCTCGGCGAAGGTAAAGTGCTCGATCTTCATCAGGAAGGCGATGGTGTCGCCGTTCTCCTGGCAGCCGAAGCAGTGGAAGACGCCCTTGGCGGGGTTCACGTAGAACGAGGCGGACTTCTCGTCGTGGAAGGGGCAGACGCCCTTGTACTCGCCGCCGCCACCGTTGGTGAGCTGAACGTAGTCGCCGACCACGGCGTCGATCGGCAGTGCGCTGCGCACCGCTTGTACGTCTTCGTCCCTGATCCGCCCGGCCACCCCGGAAGTCTACTGGGGTGGCCGGGGTTTCCCGGCGGGCCGGTCGTGCCGGGCCGGTTGCACTGCGCGCGGTCGGGCGCCGGGCGGTTGCGCTTGAGCGGTCGGACGCCGGGCGCCGGGCGGTTGCGCCTGAGCGGTCGCGCGCCGGGGCCCGCGGGCGGTCAGGCCCAGGCGGCGCCGACGAGCCTGGCGTGCAGGGCGAGGGCGGAGGCGTCGGTGAGGGTGGCGATCTGGTCGATGACCGCGCGCAGGGCGGCCCGGTCGTCCTCGGCCTCGCGGTAGAGCGCGCCGAACACCGGGTCCAGGCCCTCGGGGGCGCGCTGGGTGAGCACGTACGCCAGCTCGGCGATCACGATCCGCTGGCGGGCCCGCAGCTGGGCCTGCTCGTCGCGCTGCATCACGAAGCGGACGGCGACCGCCTTGAGCACCGCGACCTCCAGCCGGACGCCCCGCGGCACCACCAGCTCGGCCGTGTACCGGGTGAGCCGGCCGGGGCCGTAGCGGGCCCGGGTGGCCTGCTCGGCGGCCAGGCAGAAGCGGCCGATCAGCTGGCTGGTGAGGTCCTTCAGCCCGGCCCGGGCGCGGGCCGTGCCGTCGTACTCCTGGGGCCACCGGTCCTGGCCGAGCAACCGGTCGAGGGCGGCGGCCAGCTCCTCCGGCTCGGCGTCCGGGGCGTAGCGCTCGGCGACCTTGAAGAGTTCGGCCCGCTCGCTCGGCGCGCGCAGCGCGGCCGGGTCGATGTGTCCGGCCTGGAGGCCGTCCTCGACGTCGTGGGTCGAGTACGCGACGTCGTCGGACCAGTCCATGACGGTGGCCTCGAAGCACTTGCGCCCGGCCGGGGAACCGGCCCGCAGCCAGCGGAACACCGGCAGGTCGTCGGCGTAGACGCCGTACTTGGGCGAGGCCGGGTCGGTGGGGTGGGCGCCGCGCGTCCACGGGTACTTGGTGGCGGCGTCGAGGGCGGCGCGGGTCAGGTTGAGGCCGACGCTGCGGCCGGGCCAGGGGGCGAGCCGGGCGGCGGGGTGCTCGCCATCCGGGGCGAAGCGCTTGGGTTCGAGCCGGGTGAGGATGCGCAGCGACTGCGCGTTGCCCTCGAAGCCGCCGCAGGCCTCGGCGGCCTGGTCGAGCGCCTCCTCGCCGGTGTGGCCGAACGGCGGGTGGCCGATGTCGTGGGCCAGGCAGCCGGCCTCCACGAGGTCCGGGTCGCAGCCCAGGGCGGCGCCCAACTCCCGCCCCACCTGGGCGCATTCAAGGGAGTGGGTGAGCCGGGTGCGGGGGAAGTCGCTGCGCATCGGGGCGACCACCTGGGTGGTGCCGGCCAGCCGCCGCAGCGCCGCCGAGTGCAGCACCCGGGCCCGGTCGCGCTGGAACGCCGTGCGGCCGGGGCGCTTGTCCGGTTCGGGGACCCAGCGGGCCTCGGCGGCGTGGTCGTACGGGAGCGGGGCGGCGGCGAGGCGGTGCGCGGTGTCATCCATATGCCCCTCACGGTACGCCGCGCCCCCGACAGCCAGGGTGTGCCGCGCACGAAGGAGTGTGGGCCGGAGCGTGAATCCTGCGGTACGCGCTGGTGTCCGCCCCGGCCCGGGTTGCGCGCCGGTGGCCGCCCCGGCCCGCTGCCTGCGGTCCGGCCCCGGCCCCCGGCCTCCGGCCTCAGCCGCGGACGGCCTTGAGGACGGCGGCGGCCACCGCCTCCTGCCCCTTGGCATTGGGGTGGATCGCCGCCAGGCCCGGGGCCGGGAACGGCGGTTCGACCCAGCGGGTGGCCTCGCCCGCGCACATGTCGTGCCCGGCCGAGGGGGCGGCCGCGTCCACGAACACCGCGCCGGCGCCCTCCGCCCGCCGCTTGAGCATGCCGTTGAGCTGCTGCTCCTTCTCCGAGAGGAAGCCCAGGTCCCCGGCCGCGACCGCCTTGCCCAACACCTGTCGGCAGCCGGCCGGGTCGGACGGGAGCAGCGTCGGGTACCCGATCACGTACACCCGGGCCTGCGGGGAGCGGTGCTTGATGTCCTGCAGGATCCGGCCGAGTTGCTCACCGGCCGCGTCGACCTTGCGCTGCACCTCGTCCGTCCCGCCGGAGGCGTAGTGCTCGCGGCAGGGCGAGGGCGCGCGGGTGGCGCCGACGATGCCCTTCACCGCGTCCACCAGGTTCTCCTTGGCGCACTCCTTGACGACCTCCATGAAGCCCGCGTCGTTGCCGCCGATGCCGACCGTCACCACGCGGGTGGCCGCGGTCAGCGCGTCCAGCTGGGGCGGGTTGGTGCCGTGGTCGGTCTCCTGGGCGCCGGTCAGGTCCCCGGTGCGGGCGCCGCTGCAACTGACGTCCTGGAACTGGCCGGCCGGCAGCCCGAGCCCCTTCGCCACCAGGGACGGGTAGTTGACCCCCGAGCGGGAGCAGCCCTTCGGCTCGCCCACCTGCGGGGCGATCTTCAGGCCGGCGGTGTACGAGTCGCCGAGGGCCACGTACGGGCCGTTCGGCGGCGGCGTGGACTTGGCGTTCTTGCCGGGCAGCGCGCCCGCGAAACCGTCCGTCCCGCCGTCCGCGGGGGTGCACCCGGCGAGCAGCAGCGCGGCGAGCCCGGCCGTCAGGGCGACGGCCGGGCGGATGGTCCTGGACATGGTCGTGGGCATGGCATCCCCCCGGGGGATAGGCGTCACAGGCAGCTCCGTACGGCGGCGCGTCCCCCGACGCCGCCAGCACCAACGAACGGGGCCCGCTAATGACTCCCGTGACTCCCGGCCGCCGCCGACCCGGCCGGTTCCCGCCCCTGCGGGGCCGATTCCGTGCCGGACCTACTCCCCGCCCGGGCCCACTCCGCGCCGTACCTACTCCGCGCCGCGCTCGTGCTCGGCCAGGAACTGCTCGAAGCGCCGCCCCAACTCGTCCGCCGACGGCAAGTCCACCGGCTCGGCCAGCAGGCTCTCCCGGCTCTCCG
This sequence comes from Kitasatospora sp. NPDC059803, assembly GCF_042732255.1. Classification (NCBI taxonomy): domain Bacteria; kingdom Bacillati; phylum Actinomycetota; class Actinomycetes; order Kitasatosporales; family Streptomycetaceae; genus Kitasatospora; species Kitasatospora sp. NPDC059803. The sequence continues at coordinate 5,129 of NZ_JBHWIJ010000074.1, forward strand.
CCCCCGCCACCGCGTCGTACTGGCCCTCCATGCCGCGGATCGCCGAGCGCAACTCGCCGTCCCCGTGCGCCAGCTGCTCCTCGATGTCGGCGTACACCTCGCCGACCCGCTCGCGCAGCCGGGTGCCGGGCAGCACCAGGCCGGTGGCGGACTGCACCGCCTCCAGGATCAGCACGGCGGCCGCCGGGTACTCCGAGCGCGCCACGTAGTGCGGGACGTGCACGGCGAAGCCCAGCACGTCATGCCCGGCCTCGGCCAGGCGGTACTCCAGCAGCGCCTGGGCGCTGCCCGGGACCTGCGCCTGCTCGAACCACTGCGGGTAGCCGGCCGCCAGATCGAGCCGGTTGCCGTGCGGGGTCAGGCCGACCGGGCGGGTGTGCGGCACGCCCATCGGGATGCCGTGGAAGTCCACCGCCAGCCGGACCTCGAAGCGCTCCACCAGCTCGCGGACGGCACCGGCGAAACGCTCCCACTCGACGTCCGGCTCGGGGCCGGTGAGCAGCAGGAACGGCGCGCCCGCGCCGTCGCGGACGAGCTGGAGCAGGATCTCCGGCGGCTCGTAGGACGCCCACTGGTCCCGGTCGAAGACCATCGCGGGGCGGCGCGCCCGGTAGTCGACCAGGCGGTCGTGGTCGAAGCGGGCCACCACCTGCGGCGAGCCCGTCTCCAGGAGGTGGGCCACCACCTGGCCGCCGGCCTCGCCGGCGTCCATGAAGCCCTCGAAGTGCTGGAGCAGCACGAGGCCCGCACCGGTGTCGCGCAGCTCCGCGGTGGCCGCGGCCACCGCGGCCACGCCCTGCTGATCCAGCTCGTACAACGCCTGGAAGTCACGCACCGCGCACCCAACCCCGTTCTCTACTCGTCACGACGTACCGGCTTCTCGTCCTCTCCAGCGTGCCGGGCGCCGCCGGAATTCCCGACCCGCCCGTCGGCGGGGTCGGCGGCCTCCCCGGACCGCTCCGGACCATGATCGCACCCGGGTGGAAAGCCCCTGGTCACGGGTGTTCAACGGCCCGTCCGGGGGCGGGTCGCAGCGGCCCGCACCGCCATTCGCGTGCCGCGAAGTGACGCACCGCCTTCTGACGGGTATCGTCCTCTCGCTGCCTCGCATCGTCGCGTCGTCGTCACGTCGTCCCGTAACGCCGTCGGCCACGTCCCGGACCGGTGTTCGGCCAGCCCACACGACGCATCTTGCCTTCATCTGGCCGCCTGTTTCCTTCGCGCTCCCGTTTCCTCATCGGCCATCTCGCGGACGCACACTGTCCCCTCGCTCATCCCCGCCGGACCGGTCCGTGGACCCGAGTCCGTTCCGGCACCGCGCTGCCCGCCTCCGGGCCGCCGCCCCCGCCCCGCCCGACCGGCTCTCCGGCGTGCGCGGGTACCGGCGGGCGTGCTCCGGGGCCGGGGCGACTGTCCCTGCCTCCCGAGCCGTACCCCGGCACGGTAGGCACCCTCCGACCGATGAAGGACCGAAGGTTCCGTGCCCGTACCTGTCATCCTCACCGGCCGCACCGTGCGGCTGGAGCCCCTCGCCGCGCACCACGCCTCGGCCATCGCCGAGGCCGGCGCCGAAGACCGTACGACCTACGCCTTCACGCCCGTCCCGCACGGCCTCGAAGCGGCCCGCGACTACATCGCGCGCGCCCTCGCCGACCAGGCCGCGGGCCGGTCGCTGCCGTTCGCGACGGTGAACGTGGCAACCGGCCGGGTCGTCGGCTCCACCCGATTCCTGGAACTCGACTACTGGCAGGGGCCGATGGTCTGGCCGCCGGTGCCCGGGGTCCCGTTCGGCGACCCGGCCACGGCCGTCCCGGACGCCGCCGAGATCGGCAACACCTGGCTCTCGCCGCGTGCCCAGGGCACCGGCATCAACACCGAGGCCAAGCTGCTGATGCTGCGCCACGCCTTCGAGACCTGGGGGGTGCAGCGGATCTCGCTGCGCGCCGACGCCCGCAACCAGCGCTCGCGCACCGCCATCGAGCGGCTCGGCGCCACCTCCGAGGGCGTCCGCCGGGCCCACTCGCGCGGGCTCGACGGGGTGGTGCGCTCGACCGCGTTCTACTCGATCCTCGACGACGAGTGGCCCGCGGTGCGGGACATCATCGAGCTGCGGATCGCCGCCGCCACCTCGCCCAGCGCCCCGGATCCGGCGATCAACCAGGAGTGCCTTAGACACGGCGGCGGCCCCGGGCATCTGATCACCGCCTGACCCGGACGCCTGCTCACGGCCCGAAGGGGGCTACGGCCGCCACCCGTAGCCCCCGGCGGCCAAGCCGAGGACCTCACTCTCCGGGGCGGCTCGGCGCGGGGCCGGCGGGTGGGCCGGTGGGTGGAGTCGTCATATGGTTCCCAGCTCAGCGGTTCGACCGGTGCTCCGTCAACCTCATTCTCACAGGCTCCCCCGACGAGCGATGTTTCGCATACATCCGACCCTGGTGGGCAGCACCCCGGGCATGACCCGCGTGAACCCGCTCGACCCCGTCGTGCTGCTCGGCGCCGACCAGCAGCACATCGTCACCCGGGCGCAACTGCGCCGGCTCGGCGTGCCGTCCGGCACCATCGCCCACCGGCTGCGCCCCGACGGGCCCTGGCAGCAGGTGCTGCCCCGGGTGATCTGCCTGCAGTCCGGCCGATTGACAGCGCACCAGCGGCTGCGCGCCGCGCTGGCGTACGCGAGCCCCAAGGGGCGGGCGCCGCAGGCCGGGGAGGTACTGCTGACCGGGGACGCGGTGCTGGCCGACGCGGGGCTGCCGAGCGCCGGGCACCCCGCCGACCTGGCCCGGATCGACGTCCTGATCCCCGCCCAACGCCGGGTCGTCGACCGCGAGTTCGTCCGGATCCACCGGTCGGCCGGGCCGCTGCCGGGCGGCTTCGAGCGGGACGACGGGCTGTGGAGCACCACCGTCGCCCGGGCGCTGGCCGACCTCGCGCCGGGTGAGACCGGGCAGCGCCGGTTCCGGGCGCTGTGCGCGGAGGCCGTCCAGCGGCGGCACTGCGAACTCGGCGAGCTGCTGGACCACTTGCTGGCCCGGCCGGGCGCGCTCGGGCTGCCGCAGGTGGCCCGGGTGGTGGAGGACCTCACCGCCGGAGTGCGGTCGGTGGTGGAGGGCGAGGCCCGCGAACTCCTCGCGCACGCGGGCCTGCCCGAGCCGCTGTGGAACCCGGTGCTCTTCCTGGACGGCCGCTTCCTCGCCGTCCCGGACGCCTACTGGCCGCACGCCTGCGTGGCGTTGGAGATCGACTCCCGCGCCTGGCACCTGCGCCCCGCCGACCACGAACGCGGCCTGGCCCGTGCCAACCGGCTGACCGCCGTCGGGCTCCCCATGGTCCGCACCACGCCGGTCCAGCTCCGGCGCGACCCCGTCCCGGTGTTCCACGAGCTGACCGCCCTCCTCACCACCGGCCCGCACGGCCCCCACCGCCGGATCAGCTGGCGCCGGGCCCGGTGAGGGCCGCGGGCGCGGTGCGGTCGGGTGCTCGGTGCGGGCCGCGGGCGCGGTGCGGGGCATCACACGGTGCGGGGTGTCAGCAGCGCGGGTCGATCTCCTGGAAGGTCGCGTAGTGGTCCGGCGACCAGTACTGCTCGCCGGAGCCGCCGGTGACCACGCGGCGGGTGCCGCGGTCGTTGGAGCCCGGGGTGACCACGGTGAACTCGTGGTAGTAGCCGCCGGACTTCTTCGGCAGGCGGCTCTCGCGGTTCTCGAAGACGATGCCGTCGCGGTTGTACGGGTACGGGCCGTTCTTGGCGATCAGGCCGAGGGTGTCCTGGGCCTGGCTGGGGAGCTTGCTGCGGCAGACGTCGGCGAGCGCCGGGTCGGCGGGCACCCAGGTGCCGCTCGGGGCGGGGGTGCCGCCGGCGGGCGGGGACGGCTTGGGGGCCGAGGACTTGGGGGCCGAGGCGCCCGCCGAGGTGGCGGTGGAGCTCGCGGCGGCCTTGGGGTGGCTGCTGCCGCCCTTGCCGGCGAGCAGGTACCCGATCCCGGCGACGAGGGCCAGGATCAGGACGGCCACGACGACGAGCGGGCTTTTACGTCTGGTCATGCGCCCCAGCTTGGCAGGCGCGCGGGCGCCGCCCGGCCAGCTACACACGTGGCCGCCGCCACATCCGGCCGGACGGGGAAGGCCGGCTGGGAAGCGCGGCCGGGCACAGACGGACGGCCGGGGAAGGACCGCCCGGCGCAGACGGACGGCCGGACGGGGACGGACGCCATTGTCCGTCCCCGCCCGGCCGTTGTTACGTACGCCGGTTCTCCTGCGCCGAGCTCCGGTGTACGCCCTCCCGGTGGGGAGGGAAGCGGTCAGTCCGGCCCGCGGCCGAGGAGGGGATGCCTACCCTCTCTCAGCGCGGGTCGCTGCCCGCCGTCTCGATGGCGGCGCGGCCTGCCTCCAGGCGCGCCACCGGGATCCGGAAGGGGGAGCAGGAGACGTAGTCCAGCCCCACCTCGTGGAAGAAGTGGACCGAGTCCGGGTCGCCGCCGTGCTCGCCGCAGACGCCGAGCTTGAGGTCGGGGCGGGTGGCCCGGCCGGCCTCGACGGCGTGCTTGACGAGCGCGCCGACGCCGTCGCGGTCGATGGTCTCGAACGGGGAGACCCCGAAGATGCCCTTCTCCAGGTAGGCGGTGAAGAACGAGGCCTCCACGTCGTCCCGGGAGAAGCCCCACACGGTCTGGGTGAGGTCGTTGGTGCCGAAGGAGAAGAACTCGGCGGCCTCGGCGATCTGACCGGCGGTGACGGCGGCGCGCGGCAGCTCGATCATGGTGCCGAGCTTGATGTCCAGCTGCACGCCGGTGGACTGGGCGACCTCGGCGAGCACGCGCTCGCACTCGTCGCGGACCAGCTCCAGCTCCTGGACGGTGCCGACCAGCGGGATCATCACCTCGGGGCGCGGGTCCGCGCCGGCCAGCCGGCGCTCGGCGGCGGCCTCGGCGATGGCGCGGACCTGCATGCCGAACAGGCCGGGGATGACCAGGCCGAGGCGGACGCCGCGCAGGCCCAGCATCGGGTTCTGCTCGTGCAGCTTGTGCACCGCCTGGAGCAGGCGCAGGTCGTTCTCGTTCGGGTCCTTGCGGGCCTCGGCGAGGGCGACGCGCACCGACAGCTCGGTGATGTCCGGCAGGAACTCGTGCAGCGGCGGGTCGAGCAGGCGGACGGTGACCGGCAGGCCGTCCATGGCCTGGAAGAGCTCCAGGAAGTCGCCCTTCTGCAGCGGCAGCAGGGTGGAGAGGGCGAGCTCGCGGTCCTTGTCGTTGTCCGCCAGGATCAGGTGCTCGACCTCCTTGCGGCGCTCCTCGCCGAGGAACATGTGCTCGGTGCGGCACAGGCCGATGCCCTGGGCGCCGTAGCGGCGGGCGCGCCCGCCGTCCTCGGCGTTGTCGGCGTTGGCGCGCACGGCGAGCCGGCGGCGGACGTCGGCGTGCGCCATCAGCCGGTGGACGGCCTGGACGAGTCCGCCCTGGACGTCGGCGCCGGCGTGCAGGGTGCCCTCGAAGTACTCGACGACGGGGGACGGCAGGACGGGGACCTCGCCGAGGTAGACCTTGCCGGTGGCGCCGTCGATGGAGACGACGTCGCCCTCCTCCAGCACCAGGCCGGCGGCGGTGGTCATCCGGCGGCGCTTGGTGTCGACCTCCAGCTCCTCGGCGCCGCAGACACAGGTCTTGCCCATGCCGCGGGCGACGACGGCGGCGTGCGAGGTCTTGCCGCCGCGCGAGGTGAGGATGCCCTCGGCGGCGATCATGCCGTCCAGGTCGTCCGGGTTGGTCTCGCGGCGGACCAGGATGACCTTCTCGCCGGAACGGGACCACTTGACGGCGGTGTAGGAGTCGAACACGATCTTGCCGATGGCGGCGCCGGGCGAGGCGGCGAGGCCCCAGGCGATCTGCTGGGACTCGGCGTTCGGGGCGAAGCGCGGGAACATCAGCTGCGAGAGCTGGCCGCCGGTGACCCGCATGAGGGCCTCGTCCAGGTCGATCAGGCCCTGGTCGACCAGCTGGACGGCGATCCGGAAGGCCGCGGCGGCGGTGCGCTTGCCGACGCGGGTCTGCAGCATCCAGAGCTTGCCGCGCTCGATGGTGAACTCGATGTCGCAGAGGTCGCGGTAGTGGTTCTCGAGCGTCTGCATGATCGTCATCAGCTCGTCGTACGACTTCTTGTCGAGCTTCTCCAGCTCGGCCAGCGGCAGGGTGTTGCGGATGCCGGCGACGACGTCCTCGCCCTGGGCGTTGGACAGGTAGTCGCCGTAGACGCCCTGGGCACCGGTGGAGGGGTCGCGGGTGAAGGCGACACCGGTGCCGGAGTCCTCGCCGAGGTTGCCGAAGACCATGCTGCAGACGTTGACCGCGGTGCCGAGGTCGTTCGGGATGCGCTCCTGCCGGCGGTACAGGCGGGCGCGGTCGCCGTTCCAGGAGTGGAAGACGGCGTGGATGGCGAGGTCCATCTGCTCGCGCGGGTCCTGCGGGAAGGCCCGGCCGGTCTCGCGCTCGACGATGCCCTTGAACACCTCGACGAGTTCCCGGAGGTCGGCAGCGTCCAGGTCCAGGTCGTTGACGGTGCCCTTGGCGTGCTTGGCCTCGTCGAGGGCCTCCTCGAACAGCTCGCCGTCGACGCCCAGCACGGTCTTGCCGAACATCTGGACCAGGCGGCGGTAGGAGTCCCAGGCGAAGCGCTCGTTGCCGGACTGGGCGACGAGACCGACCACCGAGGCGTCCGAGAGGCCGATGTTCAGGACGGTGTCCATCATGCCGGGCATGGAGAACTTCGCGCCCGAGCGCACCGACACCAGCAGCGGGTTGTCGGGCTGGCCGAGCTTCTTGCCCATCTCCTGCTCGAGCGCGTCCAGGTGGGCGCTGATCTCCTGGTGGAGCGAGGAGGGCTCACTGCCGGTCTCCAGGAAGACCTTGCAGGCCTCGGTGGTGATGGTGAACCCCGGAGGGACGGGGAGGCCAAGGTTGGTCATCTCGGCCAGGTTCGCGCCCTTGCCGCCGAGAAGGTCCTTGAGGTCCTTGTTTCCTTCAGTGAAGGAGTAAACAAACTTCTGCTGGGACGGCACGGGTCGGTCTCCTCGTACGCGGTTGCCCTGACGCCGGAGAACATACCCATTTCGAAGGTTCTTCTCTGCCCCGAATAGGCCGTACGAGGCCGGTACCCGGGGGTAACCCGATAGATCGAATGCACATAAAGGCGTTCACCTCTGTTGGTGAAATCGTCCGGATGACGCTAGCCCGCCTTCAAGTCTTGAACGAAGAGAAACACGAAGATCGCACGATTCGGACGCTGGGTAGCGGTCGCGGGTCGCCCGCGTTGCCCCGGCTTGATTTCCTGCACTCGGATCGGCCGATCAGCGGCCCACCGGCTTCGGGAAGCGATTCACAGTCGACCTGTCCATTTCGTCCACTGACCCGCCGTCAGGCGCCACCGCATGTGGCAAGCGTCACCAGCACATCTCACCGGTCGAACGTAGTCCGCCTCCGCCGATCGTCGCACTCCGTCCAGAAACGTGCCCGTTCCGTGACATCGGACCGCCGAAAAGGAGCCCTCCTGTCCAGATTGGACAAGAGGGCTGGGACCGAGTGGCAGTGGGCCCTGGAGGGCCAATTTCGCCACTACGGACAGATCATCCGCCAGAGGTGTCCGATTCGGCGTCCACGCCCGGTCGGGCGCAGTCGTACGGATCGTCCAACCAGCCCTCGGGCAGCACCACCCGGTTGTTGCCGGCGGTACGCCCGCGCGGGCCGTCCGCACCGGCCGGCCAGGCCTGGGACTGCTCCACCAGGGCGAGGGTTTCGGCCAGTTCGGCCAGGGAGGAGGAGTTGGCGAGCTTCACCCGCAACTCCGAGCCGACCGAGAAGCCCTTGGTGTACCAGGCGACGTGCTTGCGGAAGTCGATCACGCCGCGCGCCTCGTCCCCGATCCACTCGCCGAGCAGCTGCGCGTGCCGCACCATCGCCCGCGCCACGTAGCCGAAGTCCGGACGGGCGTAGTCGACCTCGCCCTCGAAGATCGAGACCAGGTCCCGGAACAGCCACGGCCGGCCCAGGCAGCCGCGGCCCACCACGACACCGTCGCAACCCGTCTCCCGCATCATCCGCAGCGCGTCGTCCGCCGACCAGATGTCCCCGTTGCCCAGCACCGGGACGTGCGCCGGAACGGACTCGCGCAGCCGGGCGATCGCCGACCAGTCGGCCGTCCCGCCGTAGTGCTGGGCGGCGGTGCGCCCGTGCAGGGCGATCGCGGCCACGCCCTCCTCGGCGCCGATCCGGCCGGCGTCCAGGTAGGTCAGGTGGTCGTCGTCGATGCCCTTGCGCATCTTCATGGTGACCGGCAGGTCGCCCGCGTTGGCCACGGCCTCACGCAGGATCTCGCGCAGCAGGTTGCGCTTGTACGGCAGCGCCGAGCCGCCGCCCTTGCGGGTCACCTTGGGGACGGGGCAGCCGAAGTTGAGGTCGATGTGGTCGGCCAGGCCCTCGTCCGCGATCATCCGGGCGGCCTTGCCGACCGTCACCGGGTCCACGCCGTACAGCTGGATCGAGCGCGGCTTCTCGCTGGCGTCGAACTTGATCAGCTGCATGGTCTTGGCGTTGCGCTCGACCAGGGCCCGGGTGGTGATCATCTCGGAGACGTACAGACCTTTTCCGCCGCTCTGCTCGCGGCAGAGGGTGCGGAACGGCGCGTTGGTGATGCCGGCCATCGGCGCCAGCACGACGGGCGGCCACACCCGGATCGGGCCGATGTCCAGCGGCGCGAACTCGGCGTCGGGCGCGGTGGGTGCGGGCGTGGCTGTCATGCGCGGCTGACCTCGGGGCAGGGGAACGGGACTCTCCATTGTCCCCCACTCGGGTCAGCCCCTGTTTCCGGGCCGCTCCGGGCCTCCCCGGACCGCTCCAGGCCGCCCCAGGCCCCTCCGGGCCTTCTCTAAGCCTTCTCTAGGCCGGGTCGATCGTGATCGAGCCCGAGGTGACCGAGCCGTGGATCCGGTTCGGGCTGGCCGGGTCCGCCAGGCTCGGGTCGATGTGGCGGCTGCCGCTGCCGACCTCGCCGCTGAAGGCGTAGTGGGAGTCCTGCGGCAGGGTCAGCTTCACCGAGCCGGACATGCTCTTGGTGTCCACCGACCGCGGCGCCTTGGAGAAGGCCAGGTCGACCGCCCCCGAGGTGGTCTCCGCGTACACCTGCTCCGAGCTCAGGTCGGTGCCCTGCACCATCCCGGAGGTGGCGTGCGCGTACACCTGCCCGGACGTGCCGATCAGTTTCAGCTCGCCCGAGGTGAGGTCCATCCGGACGCCGCCGCTCAGGCCGTCCACCTCGACGCTGCCCGAGCTCACCTGCCCCGACACGTCGGTACCGGCCGGCACCTCCAGCTCGATCTGGGCACCGCAGCCGAAGTCCGCGAACGGCAGGACCTTCCGGCACTCCATGCCGACCGTGAGCACGTCACCGTCGAAGGTGGTCGACACCGACGGCTTGCGCACCGTCCAGTCCAGGTTCTGCCGGACCACCACCCGGCCGTCCCGGCCCGCCCTGATCCGCACCGAGGCGCTGCCGGTGTCCAGCCGGAGCTTGTGGATGACGACGTTGTACGGCTGCATCGAGGTCGTCTGCTGCTGCACCACCATCGCCCAGGTCTGCATCCCGGCGCCGATCATGACGACCGCGATCGCGAGCGTCCCGGTGGTGCGCCAGGCCTTCCGCCCCCACGCCTTCGTCGGTCCGCCCACGGCTACCCGACCTCCAGGAACCGCAGCACCGCCAGCACCCGGCGGTGGCTGTCGTCGGCCGGCGGCAGGTCGAGCTTGGTGAAGATCGAGTTGATGTGTTTGGCCACCGCGCTGTCGCTGACCACCAGGGCGGCCGCGATCGCGGCGTTGGAGCGGCCCTCCGCCATCAGGCCGAGCACGTCCCGCTCGCGCGGGGTCAGCTTCTCCAGCGGGTCCCGGTGGCGGCGCAGCAGCAGCTGGGCCACCACCTCCGGGTCCAGCGCGGTGCCGCCCGCGGCGACCCGCTGCAGCGCCTCCACGAAGTCGTCCACGTTGGCCACCCGCTGCTTGAGCAGGTAGCCGACGCCGCTGGTGTTGGTGGCCAGCAGGTCGGCGGCGTAGCGCTCCTCCACGTACTGGGAGAGCAGCAGCACGGCGACGTCCGGCCACTGCCGGCGGATCATCAGCGCGGCCTTCACACCCTCGTCGGTGAAGCCCGGAGGCATCCGGACGTCCGCCACCACCACCTTCGGGCGGTGCTCCTCGACGGCCGCCAGCAACTCGGTGGCGTCCCCGACGGCAGCGGCGACCTCGAAGCCCACCGCCTCCAGGACCTTGACCAGGCCGACCCTCAGCAGGACCGAGTCCTCGGCGATCACAGCGCGCACGGCAACTCCACGGTGATGGTGGTGGGGCCCCCGAGGGGGCTGAGAACGGACAGTGTGCCGTCGACGGAGGCGGCGCGCTTGCGCAGGCCGGTCAGCCCGGTGCCGCGCGAGGCGTCCGCGCCGCCCACGCCGTCGTCGCTGATGACCAGGCGCAGCCGGCCGCCGACCGTCCGCACCGAGAGGTCGACCCGCTGGGCGCGGGCGTGCTTGGCCACGTTGGTCAGGGCCTCGGAGACGGTGAAGTAGGCGACCGCCTCGACGGTCGGGGCGACCGGCTCGACGAGGTGGACGTCCAGGCGCACCGGCAGCGGGGCGCGGGCCGCGATGCCGGACAACGCCGCGTCCAGGCCGCGGTCCTCCAGGACCGCCGGGTGCAGGCCGCGGACCAGGTCGCGCAGCTCGTCGATGGCCGCCTGCGCCTCCTCGTGCGCGTCCACGATCACCTGCATGACCTCGGGCGGGACGTCCTTGAGGGTGCGCCGGGCCAGGCCCAGGTTCATCGCGAGGGAGGTCAGACGCTGCTGGGCGCCGTCGTGCAGGTCCCGCTCGATCCGGCGGCGCTCGGCGTCCACCACGTCGACCAGCCCGGCCCGGCTCTCGGCGATCTCCTCGACCCGCCGCTCCAGCGCCTCCGCCCGGTTGGGGCCGAGCAGCAGCTGGGCCGTGCGCACCTCCAGCCAGGCCGCCAGCGCCGCCAGCCAGGGCATCACGGCCAGCAGCAGCACCCCGGCGACCGTGATCACCACGTCCAGCCCGGCCAGCTCCGAGCGCAGCAGGCTGCCGACGGGCATCAGCCAGACCCAGCCGTACACGCTGGCCATCACCACGCCGGCGCCCCAGGCGTACAGCACCACCAGCGCGCCCGCCGCCAGCAGCGGACCGGCCAGCAGGTGGTGGACGGCCTGGCGCCAGGTCAGCCCCAGCAGCAGCCGGCCCGGCAGCCAGGCCCACGGCTCGCCCGGGCGCGGCGGCGACACCTCCACCCCGCGCAGGGCGCGCAGCCGGCCGCGCTGGGCGGCGGTGAGCGGGCGGGTGCAGATGAGGACCAGGGCCGTCATCGGGAAGAGCAGCTTGGACTCGGTGACGGCCAGCCAGACCGGCAGGGCCAGCGGAAGGCCGGCGGCTATGAAACGGGTGTCCCGCCAGGCCTCGGGCGACCACGGGGGGCGCCGAAGGCTCCTGACGAGCGCTCGGCGCAACGTGGTGGAGGGCATGACCGACAGCGTAGGGCGCGATGATCAACGGCCGCCATGAAGGGGGGCTCACGGTCGGGGTGTATCTAGGTACACCCCGGATTCGGAGCACGGCACCACCGACAGCGGCCCATGATCGACGGGAAGCTGGACGGCATGACGAGCACCGCATCGCACTCCGCCACCCCGCCGCACCGGCGGCCCGTCCCCGGGAGCCACGGGGGTGTTCCCGGGGACGCGCTCCGCCGGACGGCGGGGCCGGAGGGGACGCTGCCGGTCGGGGCCGGGCCCTGGTCGGTCCGCAGCCTGGTCGGCCGCCGCGGCCGGGCCGCGCTGGAGGTGTACCAGGACGGCGAGTTGGCCGATGTCCTGGTCGCCGCCCGGCTCACCCCGCAGCTGCTGCGCGGTGCTCGTCGCAGCCCGGCCGGCGGGCGGGCGCGCCACGTGCTCGCCTGGGGCCGGCTGGCGGCCGACGGCAGCGCGCCCGCGGTGGCGTTCACCGCCAGGCGGCTGGCCGGGCCGTTCCGGTCCGGGCGGTCGCTCTGGTCCGTGCGGTCGCTCTGGCCGGCCGGGCCGTTCCGGTTCGAGCGGCCGGCCGTCGGCGCCGAGGTGGTCGCGGTCGCCGGGCGGTTCTGGCTCGCCTGGGCCGAGGGCCCGTACACCGGGGTGCTGGTCCGGCACCCCGGCGGGGACACCACCGAGCGGCAGCCGCTGGAGCGGGTGCGACGCCGGGGCGAGGCCGCGGTCGCCGGAGGGGCCTCGGTCGCCGGAGGGGCCGCATGAGCACCGCCGTCCTCGCCGGCCGCCCGGCCGCCGCCCTCGTCCTGCCCGCCCGCTTCGAGCGGGTGCCCGTCATGGCCGCCGTCGCTCTGCTGCCCTGGCTCGCGGTGCTCGCCGCCTGCCACGAGACCCCGTGGGTCGTGCTCGACCTGCTGGAGTTCTCCGCGCTGCTCTCGCTCGACGCCCTGCTGCGCCGGCGCAACGCCGCCGCCGGCTGGGCCGGCGGAGCGGTGGCCCTGCTGCTCGCGGGGGACGCACTGGCCGACATCGCCTGCGCCGGCCCGGGCCACGCGGTGCTCGCCGCCCTGGTGATGGCGCTCGGCGTCGAACTGCCGCTCGCGGTGGTGTGCGTGCTGCTCGGGCGTGCCGTCCTCGCCCCCCGCTAGAAGCCGTCGGGCGGGCTAGAAGCTGCCGGGCAGCTGGTCCATCAGCGCGCGGGTGTCCTCGTCCAGCGGGGTGTACGTGATCATCCGCGTCCCGAGTCGGGGGCCGAGCCAGAAGCTGGTGTACTCGCAGCGCAGCAGCCCGACGCCCGGCACCTGGAACCGCTTGATCCCGTTGCTCGGCCCCATCACCTCGTGCCGCTGCCAGACCTCCGCGAAGTCCGGCGAGGTCTTGAGCAGCCGGGCCAGCAGTGCCTTCCAGGCGGGCTCCGCGCTGTGGTCGGCCATCGCGGCGCGGAAGCGGGCCACCATGCCGAGGCGTTCGGTCCGGTAGTCGATCAGCACCTCGCGGAACCGCGAGGGGGCGAACGCCAGCCAAATCAAGTTGCGGTCCTCGGGCGGAAGTTCGCTGAGATCGCCGACGATCGCGGTGTACTGGGCGTTGTACGCGAGCACGTCGTAGCGGGTGTTGACCGCCACGGCCGGGTACGGCGCCATCTGTTCCAGCACCAGCCGCACGCTCGGGGTGACCGAGGGGCACTCCTTCACCGGCGCCGGATCCTCCGCGCCGGCCAGGGTGAACAGGTGCGCGCGCTCGCTCGGGTCCAGCAGCAGGGCGCGGGAGACAGCGTCCAGCACCTGGGTGGACACCTGGATGTCACGCCCCTGCTCCAACCACGTGTACCAGGTCACCCCGACGGCGGCGAGCTGCGCGACCTCCTCGCGGCGCAGCCCCGGCGTGCGGCGGCGGCCGGTCGGGGGCAGGCCCACCTGGTCGGGTGCGATCCGTTCGCGGCGGCTGCGCAGGAAGGCCGCCAGGTCGTGCCGGCGGGCGTCGTCGGGGGCGGTCCGGGCTTGCGTCGCCGGCGTGGTCCGGGCTTGCGCGACCGAGGCGGACCGGGCTTGCGCGGCCGGGGTGGTGAGGCTCATGGTTCCTAGCATGCGCCAGCCCGGAGCCTGTTGCCAGGTACTTCTTATACCTGGATAACCACACTCTGGTACCAGGGTACGGCCAGGCGGATCGTAGGACCCGTGACCCAACAACTCGCCGTCGCCCCCGACCCGGTCCGCGCCGCCACCACCCCCGGCACCGCGACCGCGACCGCCGCCCGCACCGCCGCCCCCTCCCTCGGCACCGCCGGGCTGGTCACCGTCCTGCTCGGGGCCTTCCTGCCGATGCTCGACTTCTTCATCGTCAACGTCGCCCTGCCCACCATCGACCACGACCTGGCCGCCGGGCCCGCCGTCCTCGAACTCGTCGCCGCCGGCTACGGCATCGCCTTCGCCGTCCTGCTCGTCCTCGGCGGGCGCCTCGGCGACATCTTCGGCCGCCGCCGGCTCTTCGTCATCGGCGCCGCCACCTTCGCCCTCACCTCGCTCGCCTGCGGCCTCGCCCCCGGCGCCTGGACCCTGGTCGCCGCCCGCGCCGCCCAGGGCGCCTCGGCCGCGCTGCTGATCCCGCAGGTCCTCGGCACCATCACCGCCGCCACCGACGGCGCCCGGCGCGGCCGCGCCCTCAGCATCTACGGCGCCGTCGGCGGCATCTCCGTGGTCATCGGGCAGGTGCTCGGCGGCATGCTCGTCGCCGCCGACCTGTTCGGCACCGGCTGGCGCTCCGTCTTCCTGCTCAACGTGCCGTTCGCGCTGCTCGCCCTGGTCCTCGCCGTCCGCTACGTCCCGGAGAGCCGGGCCACCCAGGCCGCCCGCGTCGACGTGCCCGGCACCGTCCTGCTCACCGCCTCGCTGCTCGCCCTGCTCGTCCCGCTGATGGAGGGCCGCGCCGCCGGCTGGCCGCTCTGGTCCTGGGTGCTGCTCGCGCTGTTCCCCGTCCTCGCCGCCGCCTTCGTCCTGGTCGAACGCCGGGCGGAGCAGCGCGGCGCCACCCCGCTGGTGCCGCCGTCCCTGCTGCGCATCCCCGAGATGCGGCGCGGCCTCGGCATCGCCCTGCCCTACTTCGCCGGCTTCGGCGGCTTCATGTTCGTCATCGCCGTCGCCCTCCAGCAGGGCCTGCACCTCGGCCCGGTCGCGGCCGGCTGGGCGCTCGTCCCGATGGCCGTCGGCTACTTCACCGCCTCGCTCTCCGGCCCCCGCCTGATCGGCCGCTACGGCAGCCGGGTACTGAGCGCGGGCGCCGTCATCCAGGCCGCCGGCCTGGCCACCCTCGCCGTCACCGTCCTCGCCGACTGGTCGCACTTCTCCCCGCTGCGGATGGCGCCCGGCGTCGCGCTCGCCGGCATCGGACAAGGCCTGATCGGCACCCCGCTGTTCCGCGTCGTCCTCGCCAAGGTGCCCGCCGCCCGGGCCGGCGTCGGCAGCGGCGTCCTGGCCACCGGCCAGCAGTCCAGCCTCGCCCTCGGCGTCGCCACCCTCGGCACCCTCTACCTGTCGCTCTCCCCCAGCCTCGGCATGGACCGCGCCCTCGCCCTCTGCCTGGGCCTTCAGCTCATCGGCTCCTTCGTCATCCTGTACCTGACCACCCGCCTCCCCCGCTCCATCGGCTGAGCCCCCCCCCCCCGGCCCCGGGCCACGGGCAACGGGCAACGGCCCCCCCCAGGCACCCCGCAGCCGGGGCCCCCGGGCCCGGGGCGGGGGGGGGCCCCCGGGGGGGGGGGGGGCGGGGGTGGGGCC